>JAUNPM010000071.1 GCA_030536675.1 Clostridia bacterium
TGAATTTATAGGATTTAACATACAAAATGATATGTTTTCAAATGTAAGCGTAAGACAGGGGCTTGCTCATCTTATACCCAGAGAGGATATTATCAACGATATATATATAAATAAAATGACGGAGTCTGTTACTCCCTTAAATCCCGATAATGCTTATACGTCAAAGGTTGGAGAGGATACTTATGAATATGATGCAAACCTTGCAAATACTCTTGTTTCGGCAGGAGGAAAAGGGTTTGGCAGTTTTAATTTCAGTATCCTTGTAAACAGTGAAAATTCAGCAAGAGTTGAAAGTGCAAGGCTTATAAGCGAAGCATTTAACAGTGTGGGAATGAATACAAATGTTGAAGCCGTAAGTTTTGCAGATTACAGTGAAAGGCTTAAAAACGGAGATTTTGAAATGTATATAGGCGGAGTAAGGCTTAAAGAAAATATGGATATAATGAGCCTTGCGGGAAGCAGCGGAAACATAAATTACGGCAAGTATGCTGATGTAAATATGGATAAACTTATAGGTGACTGTACCTCCGCTATAAGCGAGGAAGGCTATAAGGCAGCTTTAAATGAACTTAACAAATATATAAGTTCTCAGCTTCCTATAATAGGAATAGGTTTTAAATCGGAAATTCTTGTAACAAACGACAGAATAAAAGGAGAAAAAACTCCGTCTGTAAATAATATTTACGGAAGTGTATATAAATGGTATATAGGTTAGAGGTGAAAAAATGCTTGATAATAATAAAACAATGGTTAAGAGATGCTTTCTTACGGGAGAATATGTATTTTATGCTACCGACAGGGCGAAAAGACCTCACAGCTATAAAAGGGACAGTGTTAAGCTGACTCCTAAGGAGTATTGTCCTTTTTGCCCCGAAAACAGTCATATGACTCCAAAGCCTGTTTATGACGACGGACTTATTAAAATAGTACCCAATAAATATCCTTTTGTTCATACAAATGAGGATACTTACGGCGTGCACGATGTTGTCATAGATACAAATATTCACGATGAAAAGCTGGTGGATTTCAGCAATGAACATATAAGCCGACTTATAAGGGTGCTTAAAGAAAGGTTTATTCAGCTTGAGGGTGATGAAAAAAGCAAATATGTCCAGATATTTAAAAATCAGGGAATGGAGGCGGGAGCAAGTCAGTCACATTCTCACTGGCAAATAGCTTCCCTGCCTGTTGTTCCTCTTAAAATGGAGCATTTGCTTCAGGTGCTTAAAAAATACTATGATGAGAATAACAAATGCTATTTTTGCAGCATTGATTTCGGAACAAGAATTGTTGAAGAAAATGACAGCTTTATAACATATATACCTGCCGACGGTAAATTTCCTTACGGTATGGATATACTTCCAAAAAAACACTTGGTTTCAATAAAGGAATTCGGAGAAAAGGAAATTGAGGACTATGGTATTATATTGAGAAATTCTCTTAAAAGGCTTATTGCCATAAGACCCGGCATTGCTTATAACCTATGTCTTTACTCCGCACCGAGAGATGAAGACTGTCACCGATATTTTCATTTTTATACTCAGATAATTCCGAGAATAGGGCATATGGCAGGCTTTGAGTTTAGTACCGGCTGTTATATAAATTCCGTATTGCCCGAAGTCGGTGCGGAGGAGCTGAGAAACGCTGTAATAGATTGATATTACCTTTGATAAATTTAATATAAACGGTTTGTTTAAGGAGGCTTTATAATGAGCTTTGTAAAACTGGGGATACTTGCGGGAGGAAGCTCTGCTGAAAGGGAGGTTTCTTTTAAGTCCTGCGAAAACCTTGTAAATACTCTTGATAAAAATAAGTATGATATACATATATATTCACTGCGTTCTGAAAATGACAAGGAGTGGATATATGAAATTATGAAAGATGAGCCTGATGTTGTAGTAAGTGCTCTTCACGGCGGCTTAGGTGAAAACGGATCAATACAGGGGCTTTTGAACTGTATCAATGTACCATATATAGGAAGCAAGGTTCTTGCAAGTGCTTTGTGTATAGACAAAAAAAGGGCAAAAACCGTGCTTGAAGCAAATCACATACAGACAGCTGCCGATGTTTTTATAAAAAAAGGGGAAAGCGTAGGCTTATACGGTGATGAAATAAGGCAGATAGGATTTCCTATTATAGTAAAGCCCAATAAGGGCGGTTCAAGTATAGGCATTGAAATTGTTACAAATTTTGAAGAGCTGGATAATGCCGTTAAAAATATTGAGAAAAAATATAATGATGACGCATTGGCAGAAAAATTTATAAAAGGTAAAGAAATAACCTGCTGTGTTTTTGAAAATGGCGGCAATGCAGAGGTTATGGCTGTCCTTGAGGTAAATAAAAAGGGTGAGATATTTGACTATGAGGATAAGTATGAAAGGGGAGTTTCATCTGCTCTTTCAAAAATGCCCGAATTTATGCAGGATATGGTAAAAACCATAGCCGCAAAAGCATTTAAATTGTTAAAATGCAATGGATATGCCTGTGTGGATATGATAGTTATGGAAGAACAAATTTATGTTATTGAAGTAAATACACTGCCTGGGCTTACGGAAAATAGTCTTATACCTAAAGCCTGCCAAAGCTATGGTATCAAATTCGGTGATTTTATGGATATGATGATAGGAAATGAAATTAATGTAAATAAATAAGGTGTTTTTAGGCTGTGGCTGAAACAAAGGAAATTGTTTCAGCCACATATTTTTATTTTGTAAGTTCGTTTATTGCTGTAATAAGCTGCTTATCATTTTGGGTATCACAGGTTACTTTATTACTTGAAAGTGTTGTGTATTCATAGTCTGTTGGATTATCAACTTCTATGTCGGGGGCTATACCCTTGCCGTCTATACAAACACCATTTGGCGTATAGTATTTTGAAGTTGTAAGTTTAACTGCGCTTCCGTCATTAAGAGGTAATGTGGTTTGAACTACTCCCTTGCCATAGGTGTTTTTGCCTATTATTATGCCCTTGCCCGTATCCTTGATTGCGGCAGTCAAAAGCTCGGAGGCTGACGCACTGTTTTCATTTACCAGAACGGCAAGAGGAATATCAAGCTCACCTTGGGAGGATCTTATATATTCTTTTTTGCCGTTTTTATCTTCTGTGTATGTTATTATACCTTCGGGAATAATGTCATCAGCAATTTCTGATACTATGTCCAAAAGACCTCCCGGATTGTTTCTGAGATCGATAATAAGACTTGTTATTCCCTGATCTCTTAAATCCTCATAAACCTCTTTGTACTGGTCATATGTAACGGATTCAAACCCTTCTATCTTAATATAGCCTATATTGTTATCAAGTACCGTGCCGCCTACTGTAGGTACGTCTACGTGACCTCTTGTTACCTTTGCGTCAAATGTTTCCGTGCCTCTTTTTATTGTAAGTGTAATTTCTGTTCCTTCTTCTCCTCTTATTTTATCAATAGCGTCTGAATAGTTATCATAATTTACAACTGTTCCGTCAACCTTTAATATTTTATCTCCTGCCTTAAGTCCTGCTTTTGCGGCGGGAGAGTTTTCATAGGTTGACACAATATAAATTGAATAATCATCAGGGTCAATGGAGGTTTTTGCGCCTATTCCCGCATAATTACCGCTTGTGCTTATTTTGTAGGATTCAAAGTCCTCAGCTGATATGTAACGAGAATATTTGTCTGTTGCCAAAGCTACCATTCCCGTGTAAAGACCTTCGTATATTTCATTTTCGTCGATATCATCAACGTAATTATCCTTCATAAGATTGTAAATGGTTTTTTCCTTTGTTTCATAGTTTATTTCTTTTTTAATAAGCGTCCTGTAGCCTATTTGGGCGGTATTAAAAACAAGTATTGCTGCAATTGTTATGAGTATTCCAAAGAACACTCCTTTTTTTGTATCATTATTCATAAAACACGCTCCTTAATAAAAAAATGCTGTTTATATTATTGTATTAGCCCATTTTAATTTAAGAACTCTCCATTCGCTGAAAATCATTTTAAAAACTTCTTCGGAATAAACCAAAGCAAATGTTATGTAAATGGGCAGACCTAATACCATAGAACCTAAAAATGCCATTGGCACTCCTACAAGCCAAACACTGCCCATATCCATAATAAGTCCCGCAAGAGTGTCGCCGCCGCTTCGCAATATGCCTACAATGTTTGTATAATTAATGTTTTTGAATACAATGCCTGCCGCAACTATGTAGAGCATATATAAAGCATATTTTTTGCCCAGTTCATCAATATCAAAAAAGCTGACTATAAGAGGCACGCAAACTGCAAGTATTGCTCCTGATGCAAGAGAAAAAAGAATTGAAAGTGACTTTCCCTTTTTGGAATAATCTATGGCTTTTTCTCTGTCACCTGCACCTAATGTGTTGCTTAATATTATACCGCAGGCGGCGCCTACACCCATACCTGCAACGGCAAACAAATTCTGCACGGAGCTTGAGACCTGAACTGCTGCCTGTGCTATTGTTCCGCTGTATTTATAGGCTATGTTGTAGCTTGATGTGCCCAGTGCCCAGAAAAATTCGTTTAAAAATACGGGAAGCGCAATGACAAGATATTTTTTTATAAAATTTATGTCTATGGATATATAATCCTTTAAGCTGCCTATAATTGGGAGATTTCTTACTCTTACAAGAGAAAGCTGTACGGCAAGTTCAATTGTTCTTGAGCATATTGTGCCGAATGCCGCACCTCTTACACCCATATTCATTTTGAACATAAATATGTAGTTTAAGGTTATGTTTGACACAAGGGCTATAAATGTAGTAACCATTGGCTGAGCCGCTTTGCCTATTGCTTTAAGAGATACGTTTACAACATTAGTAAATGCAGTTAAAAAATAACTGAATGCAACAATAACAAGATAGCCTGCACCAAGAGATATTACATTGCTGTCCTTAGAATATATGCTTAACAGCTGTTTAGGGAAAAATGCGGCGCCTATAAAAAATATAAGAGCACAGCTTTCAACAAAAAGAAGAGCCATACCTAAAACCCGCCTGACACCCCTAATGTCGCTGTTTCCCCAATATTGAGCCATAAATATTGAAGCTCCGCTTGATATGCCGAAGCAGCATAGGTTAAAAAGAAAAAATATCTGATTGCTTAAGCCTATTGCCGCTACGCTTTCGGCACCCAGCTTGCCTGCCATAAATGTATCCATTATGTTAATAAGGGAATTTATAAGCTCATTAAGCATTATAGGCAGTGCGAGCGCCGTTATGTTCCTGAGAAACACCTTGTCTTTAAATAATCCATTCATAATTTTATTTTCCTCTTGCTTTTTTTATTGTCATAAGATATGATAACACTATAAAGAAAAATTTGCAACGGTGATATTTTCTTTTAATATAAATTTAAGGAGTGTGATAAAATGCTGGGGAATAAAACTGTGTTTGTAACAGGCTCTTCAAGGGGAATAGGAAAAGCCATAGCAGCTCTTTTTGCTGTGGAAGGATATAATGTTGCCATAATGTGCAGGACTTCTAAAAGGGAGCTTGAGGAAACAGAGAAGGAGCTTAAAGTATATACGCCAAATGTAATAGCTCTTATGGGGGATCTGTCAGAATACAAAACGGCAAGAAATGCCGTGACGGAAATTGAGAGAAAATTCGGCTGTATAGATGTGCTTGTAAATAATGCGGGAATATCATATGTTGGACTTTTTAACACAATGCGCCCGGAGGAATGGAAAAGGGTCATTGATACAAATTTTAATTCGGTCATTAACTGCACTCACGCTGTTATACAAAATATGATAAGGGTCCACAGAGGTAATATAATAAACATATCTTCAATGTGGGGGGAGCTTGGCGCTTCCTGTGAGGCTGTATATTCGGCAACAAAGGGTGCCGTTAATTCGTTTACAAAGGCTATGGCAAAGGAGCTTGCACCAAGCAATATAAGAGTCAATGCAATATCCTGCGGTGTTATAGATACAAAAATGAATGCTTTCCTTTCTCCTGCGGAAAAAATGGCATTAAAGGAGGAAATACCTTTAGGAAGGTTTGGAAATGCCGAAGAGGTGGCAAAGCTGGCTCTTTATTTGGCTGAAAAGGACAGTGGATATATTACGGGACAGATAATAAATATTGACGGCGGAATGACATAATGCAAAGTGTTTTAAAACTTTTTCAGCTGATATGTCTGATTTCAAAGTGAAGTGCACATTCAAATGTTGGTTTATTTTTTAATGTTTGGGGTGCACTTTACTTATGACAGCTCTTTTTATTAAGATTTGTTTAATTATTTTAAAGTCTATTGACTTTGAGTAAGGTCTAAGTGTTATATTTAAATAAAAGAGATCAGTAAAATATATTATAGAGGAAGGACGCTATGTACAGAGAAAAAATAAATGAAATGATTGCAGTATTAAACAGTGTAATACTTGGAAAGGAAGAAGTAATAAAAGAGGTTGTGACTGTGCTGTTGTCAGGGGGACATATTTTGCTTGAGGACGCTCCCGGAGTGGGTAAAACAACGCTTGCCCTTGCCCTTTCAAGGGTTATGGATATAGAAAGTAAAAGAGTTCAGTTTACTCCCGATGTAATGCCGTCGGAGCTTACGGGTTTTTCAATATACAGAAAGGATATTGAAAAGTTTGTATACAGGGAAGGGGCTGTATTTTGCAATCTTCTTTTGGCTGATGAGCTTAACAGAACATCGCCTAAAACACAATCTGCTCTTCTTGAAGTAATGGAAGAAAAGCAGGTAAGTGTTGAGGGGGTAACAAGAAAGCTGCCGTCACCCTTTTTTGTTATAGCAACTCAAAATCCATACGGAACAGGTGTGCAGGAATTGCCCCTGCCTCAAATGGACAGATTTATGGCGTCAATGTCTTTGGGTTATCCCGGCTTTGAAAGTGAAATGGAGATTGCCGCACAGGCATCATTTGACAGAAGGGTGGATAATGTTCAGCCTGTTATTAACAGTGAAATAATTTTCGGCATAATGAAGGAAACGGAAAGAATATATATAGATAAAAAAATATGTGAATATATAGTGAAGCTTGTCAGAGCCACAAGGGACAATGAATATATTGAAATGGGAGCAAGTCCCAGAGGTACTATTGCTCTTGTAAAGCTGTGCAAAACTTCCGCCTGGCTTAAGGGAAAAAGTTTTGTCACTCCAAATGATGTTGATGAACAGTATTTTTATGCTATAAAGCACAGAATACTTTTAAATTCAAAAAGCAGGTTTGAAAATATAAGCAGAACCGAGGTTTTGTATGATATTATGAATAACGTTAAAAAGCCTTTGCCTTCAAGATAATAATAAACGGGAGTGTTATTAATATGAGAACTGTAGTATATATACTTATTATGTTTATTACTTTTTATATAGGCGGAGTGTACAGAGATGAAACTATCATTGTTTTGTTTTGCGTTGAAGCAGTCCTTTTTGTGTTTTTACTTTTGTCTGTTTGTGTAATGAAGTGGGGATTTGATTGTAAATTTAAGGAAAACAGAATATATTCCGTAAAAGGCTCGGAAGGCAGGGACACTTTAATTTTTATAAACAGAGGATTTCTGCCTGTTTTTAATTTTTATTTTAAATATAAAAATTATCATATAAAAGACAGTGAAAGCAAGGGTAAAAGAATAAGCGGCTGTATAAATAAAAAATCGGAAAC
>JAUNPM010000072.1 GCA_030536675.1 Clostridia bacterium
TATAAGACGCTTTCCCAAAACGGGAGCCGAATACACTGTTCAAGCAGCACTTTTAAAAAATACCGTAACAATTACACTTAACACTTCGGGACCCTCTCTTCACAAAAGAGGCTACAGACACGGACAGGTCATAGCTCCCCTTAAGGAAACAATGGCGTCTGCTCTCATTCAGCTGAGCTATTGGAAAAAGGACAGGATATTTCTTGATCCCTGCTGCGGTTCAGGCACTCTCCCCATTGAAGCCGCTCTTATAGGCAGGAACATAGCTCCGGGCTTAAACAGAAAATTTGCCGCTGAAAGCTGGGATTTTATACCATCTGCAATATGGCAGGAGGAGAGAAGATCAGCCTACAGCGCCATTGACTATGACGCACCATTGGAAATTTACGGCTCCGATATAAATGCCCACGCTGTTGAAATTGCCAAGGTAAATGCCGAAAATGCAGGTGTAGATGACTGTATAAAATTTAAACAAATTCCCTTTAACAAGCTGAAACTTCCGGGAGATTACGGTGTATGCGTATCCAATCCTCCTTATGGTGAAAGAATGGGAGATCTTTCCGATGTTGAAAGGCTTTACAGAGATATGGGAAACCTTTTCAGATCAAACAAAACCTGGTCTGCATATTTCATTACTTCTCACGAGGGCTTTGAAAAACTGTACGGAAAGCCTGCCGATAAAAAGCGGAAACTTTTTAATGGAAATGTAAAAACAGACTACTATCAATATTTCGGAGAACGCCCTCCCAAAAAAACAATTTAATAACAATGCCCTCCTGTGAAAACAATTTCACAGGAGGGTCATTTTTTATTTGCCAAATTTAAGCATAACCGTATTATAAATTATGTTTATTACGTCCTCTGTTCCAAACTCGTGAACATCTATCATAATATGCTTCAGATCTCTGTCACCTCTGTTTTTTCCCGTTACATATTTATAGTAATTATGTCTTTGCTTATCAATTCTCTTTATGAGCTTTTCAGCCGCCTTTTCACTTAATTCATATCCCTCTGCCATATGCCTTATTCTTGCGTCCATTGACGCATATAAAAACACATTTATAACATTAGGATATTCTCTTAAAATATAGTCTGAGCACCTTCCGAAAAATATACAGGACTCACCTTTATTTGCAAGCTCCTTAATTACGTCTGACTGTGCGGTAACAGCCTTTTCCGAATAAAAAGAAGTGGAAGAACCATAGCTGAATGAATTTAAAAGATTTTTTTCACTCTTGTCACGTATTTCGTCTGCACCGTTAAACAGATCCCTGTTTATTCCCGCCTTTGCCGCAGCCATATCAACAAGCTCCTTGTCGTAAAAAGGCACTCCCAGCTTTGCGGCAAGTCCTCTTCCTATTTCTCTTGCATTGCAGCCAAACTCACGGCTTATTGTCAATATAAATTTTTTCATTAATTTCCCCTCCTATCTTCTTGCTCTGCTTAATTTACTTTCAACAAACTTTACAACAAAAGACATAGGTATGCATATTACAAGGTAAACACAGGCAAGTATCGTATAGCTTTCAATAGTAAGAAAGGTCTGTGCAGTATAAGCCTTTGTTGTCATAAGGAATTCCTGAGCCGTAATATATGCCAGAAGAGAAGTATCCTTTACCATCATAACAAGATAATTGCCAAATACAGGTATTGAATTTCTAAAAGCCTGAGGTATAACTATACCAAACATAGCGGCACGAGGAGAAAAGCCAAGGGCAAGAGCTGCTTCCGTCTGTCCCTTATCAATTGATATAATTGCTGAACGTATTACCTCTGAAATATATGTACCATAATTTATTGCAAGTCCTGCGGTTCCCGCAACAACAGTTGACATTGTTATGCTAAAATCGGGAATACCCAGAAAATAAGCTCCAAGCTCAATTAAAAGAGGTATAACATAATAAATGTAAACAAGCTGAACAAGCAAAGGAGTTCCTCTTATTATTTCTTGAAAAACAACCACAACTCCGTTTAATGCTCTGTTTTTTGACAATCTTCCCAGCGCAAGAATAAAACCGAAAACAATAGCAAGTATAAAGCCCAATATTGTAACCGTAAGAACTATACGGAAAGCATCTCCGAAAAGCTTTGGAAGAAGTTCCGCTATTGCCTTTTGAAAATTAAGATTTTCCAATACTTCCATTTAACTTCACTCCTTCAATTAATTATTCAAAACTCTTGAAAGAAATTCTTTTGTTCTTTCATTTTTCGGATTTGTAAACATTTCTTCGGGTGTGCTGTTTTCAACAACATATCCGCCCTCCATAAATATAACCCTGTCCGCAACATCTCTTGCAAAGCCCATTTCGTGAGTGACGACTGCCATTGTCATTCCCTCGTCTGCAAGCTCCCTCATTACATTTAACACTTCTCCCACAAGCTCGGGATCAAGAGCCGACGTAGGCTCATCAAAAAGCATAATTCTCGGCTCCATTGCAAGAGCTCTTGCAATAGCAACTCTTTGCTGCTGACCTCCCGATAATGTGTCGGGATAAACCTTAGCCTTATCTGCAAGCCCTACCTTTTTTAAAAGCTCCATTGCGTGTTTTTCCGCATCAATTTTCTTCTTTTTCTTTAAACGTATAGGCGCATAAGTTACATTATCCAGCACAGTCATAAAAGGAAATAAATTAAACCTTTGGAAACACATACCAACACTTTGTCTGTATTTCATAACATTAAATTTCTTCTTTAAAATATTAGTACCGTCGTATATTATTTCACCGTCGGTAGGTGTTTCCAAAAGATTAAGACACCTTAAAAAAGTACTTTTACCCGACCCTGAAGGACCTATAAGAACAAGGACCTCTCCTTCATCAATGGAAATATTAACATCCTTTAATACCTTAAGCTCACCGAAATTTTTCTGCAAGCCCTTTACCTCAAGCAATGCCATACTCTCAACCTCCAATATTATTGCAAATGGGAAATATTATTCCCATCTGCAATTTGTCCATATACTTAATTCATTTTAAACAGACCTGTTAAAGCTCATATTTATAATTTAAATATTATTCCTCTCTTGTATTCATACCGTGCTTTGTGTCCTCATCACTGTTTGTTATCATATGAAGCTCAGGATTAAGCCCATTGTCCTTAAATATCTGATCAAGCACGCCTTCTTCTCTCATCTGCTTAACAACTTCGTTTACTTCCTTCATAAATGCAATGTCATCAAATGAAACGGAAGGAGCAATTCTTCCTATCATACTTGGTTCGTCCTCAAAATTTTCTGCAAGCATAAGTCCCTTTACAACATCAGGATCATTTGCAAGCAGATCCTCAACTACAGTTGAGTCTGTAAGGAAAGCGTCAATTTTGCCATACTGTAATGCTACTATAGACTCTGACTGATCTCCCGTTGCTCTAGCTTCCTTAATTAAGCCCTGTGAAGCCCAGTTTTCAACGGCAGTCTGCCAAATTGTACCGGGAGTATAGCCTATGACCGTACTGCTTGGATCAAAATTATCTTTACCCTGAATAGCGCTTCCCTCGGGAACAAGGAGAGCACCGCCCTGTGTATACCACACATCACCGTAATATATCTGCTGTGCTCTTTCCTCGTTTACATACATACCATCGGCAATAATGTCAATATTTTTTGAGTTAAGATTAAGTATCAATTCTGAAAATGGTATAAGTGACATTTCAACATTCTCTATTCCGAGTCTTTTTGCTATTTCCTTGCAAATATCTGCGTCAACGCCCTTAAATTCACCTGTTTCCTGATCCATATAAGCATATACATCACCTGATGAACCTACAACAAGAGTACCCTTTTCTCTTAATTTTTTAAGGGTGTCACTTACCTCTCCGTCATCTGCAGTATCTGCTGATGCTTCGGAGCTTGCCGTGCTCTCTGCTGTGCCTTCATCACCTTCCGCCTGTCCTGATGAACCGCAGCCGCTTACAGCCACACAAAGAGCTGCCGTTAAAATTCCCGCCGTTAATCTTTTAATTAATTTTTTCATAATAAATTCCTCCAATCAATTTATGTCAAATAAAAAATGCAGCCTACAATTTTCATTGCCTCGCTGCATTTACTTGATAATGAGATTTTAGCAAAGCTCTTTTGCATTTTCAATAGACATACGCACAAGATATATTGTGCATTTGCACATTTTTGAATTTTATTTCATTTAAAATTTCATTTTTTTACATTTTTTAAATTTTTCGGCTTTACAAAACTAAACCTTTGTGCTATACTCTCATTAAATTTTATCATATAATATTGTTAGGACGGTGTATATTTATGGATCTTACAGGGGTAACAACAAGCATAAGCTCAGTATTTGTTTTTGTTCTTCTTGTTTTGCCCGGCTTTTTTGCTGTGCGCAGGAAAATAATTTCATCAATTCATATTGACGGATTTTCAACCCTTCTTGTAAATTTTTTATGGCCTGCTATGGTCATTGACGCTATGACTTCATCAACGCTTACTCAAGAAATTTTAAACACGGTTTTGTACTCACTTGCCATATGCTTAGGGGGATATTTTATTGCCGTTATTGTTTCATATATTTTTGTACGTATATTTAAAATTTCTCCCGCCCTTGAGGGCATTTCAAAATTTTCAATTATTCTTAACAACACGGGCTTTATAGGTATGCCTCTTGTAAATGCGGTTTTCGGAGCGGAAGGACTTATTATTGCCTCTATGGCGGAAATCGTATGCGATTGTGTTATTTTTACTCTTGGCACACTTTTTATGAACGGCAAGGGAAAGCTTGACATAAAATCTATGTTAAATCCGGGCTTTTTAAGCGTAATTGTGGGACTTATACTCCTTTTCACACAATTGCCTCTCCCAAATATTATTTCTTCTCCCATATCTATATTGGGCAATGCCACAACACCTGTTGCAATGTTTATAATAGGCGCCCAGCTTGGAGAGCTTAAAATAAAAAAGCTTATTTGTGCCAAGCTGCCCTATGTGCTTACGTTTATAAGGCTTATTTTAATACCTGCAATTGTATTTTTAATGCTTCACTTTTTATTTCCAAACAACAGCTTTGCAAACGGCATACTTGTCATTATGTTTGCAATGCCCTCTGCAAGCTGCACTGCAATATTTGCAAGGCAATATAACAAGGACTATGGCTTTGCCACAAACTGTGTAATGCTTTCTACGGTACTTTCCGTTTTTACACTGCCCTTGTGGCTCATATCAGCCCAAATAATTTAAGGAGGCTTTCATATGGCAATTACTGTAAACAAACTTTATAAAAACGGCATATCTCCTTATCATTTTAGTATTGTGGCAGGAAACAAGGGGCTTTCGAATTTTGTAACTTGGGTCCACGTTGTTGAAGACTCTATGGCAAGCAAATTCATACGAGGCGGTGAAATTGTTATTACAACGGGAATAGCCCGCTTAAGTGAAGAAGAGCTTCTTCAGTTTACAAAGGATCTTTATTCAAACGGAGCCTCTGCCTTTGTAATAAACACAGGAGAATACATAAAATCAATTCCCCAAAGTATTATTGACTACTGCAATTTTGTAAATATGCCTCTTTTCACCATACCTTGGCAGGTGAAACTTGTAGATGTTACAAGAGATTTTTGCAATAAGATCATTCAGGAGGAAGTAATTGAAAACACAATAACATCTACAATGAAAAACATACTTTTTGATGTAGGTGACAAAACCTCAAATATACATCAAATGGAACGCTACGGTTACAAAAAAGACTGTCATATGAGATTTGTATGTTTAAATATACCTAACTTAAATGACGGGCGCTTTGATGAAAAGATGGAATTTTTGACCCGATGTGCCGAGCACACGGCAAAAGAAATACAGGATCAATATATTAAGTTTAAATACAATTCAATGCTTATTATTATTTTGACGGAATACACTGAAAATTTCACCGAACTTTTTATAAACAATTTCATATCCTACTGTCACATTAATCAAGCCTTGAAAAACATTCATATAGGTGTAAGCTCAAACACAAAGGGGCTTTTAAATCAGAAGGATAATATGAATAAGGCAATTGAGGCTTGCAAGCTGGCAACAAAGCAAAACAAAGAAATAATGTATTATGACAAAATGAAAGAGTATAAAATACTTCTTGCCGTAAAGGATATAGATATACTCAAAGAATATTACAATGAAATACTTGGAAAAATAGAAGAATATGACAGAAACAATTCAACGGAGCTTCTTGAATTTCTCGAAGTATATATTAAAAACAATTGTTCCGTTCAAAAAGTTTCCGAAGCTCTTTACATACACAGAAACACCGTAAATAATCAGCTTAAAAAAATTGAAAAAATAACCGACTGCAATATGTCTGACATAGAAACAAAAACAAAATGCTGCCTTGCTTTTTACATAAGAGATATTTTGAAATAAATTTACTTTCTTATTAAACTATAATTAAACATAGTTGTAAATTTTAACCTCATTTTTAAGACACCTTGACAACTTCCTTCCCTTCTGATAAAATTATTATGCTATATAACTGACGGAAAGTGGAGTTTACCACGTGAAGTATAGCCTTGCAAAGCCGACCGTCTGGGCAAAATAACAGACAATCGGCTTTTTTTAATTATTACTCAAGGAGATACTAAAATGAAAACCCCACTTAAACCAACACCCAAAATTTTTATAACAATTTCACTTTTAATAGCAATGCAAATAATTCTTTCAAGATTTTTGTCAATTCAAACACCTATATTGCGAATTGGCTTTGCTTTTCTTCCTCTTTCCGTTATATCAATACTATTCGGACCCTTTTATTCTTCCCTTTCGGGAGCCATAAGCGATATTTTAGGTGCATTGCTTTTCCCCTCATCGGGAGTATATTTTCCGGGATTTACACTTACCGCTTTTTTATCAAACGGCATAACAGGCGCTATACTTTATAAAAAGCCCCGCCATATAAAGTATATTATATGTGCAGTCATTCTTTCTTCATTGACAGAATTAATAATAAATACACTAAACCTTTATATTATAAGCGGCTACGGCTTTCTTTCCGCTCTTCCCGCAAGAATATTTTCATCCTTATGTATGATGATAGTCAAAACCGTTGTAATATATAAGGCAGGCTACTTCATTGCTTCACTCTATAACAAAAGCTGAAAATAAAACCTTCCCCAAAAGCATATGAGGAAGGTTTTTTATTAAATTCAAAAATACCAAATTTCAGATTTTTTCACTTACAAATTAAGTCCTCTATATCTGTTAATGCAGGCAAAAAGCTCTTCTCTTCTGGGAAGGCTTAAATTTCCGGGTATAAAGCCTCCTCCAAACAAAATATTAATACCCTCTTTTTCAATGCGTCCGTATATCTCATCAACGGTCTGACCTACCGTACGCTCACCGTTAAAGAGATGTTCTTCTGCATACTTCAGCATATATCCAAGGCAGGTAAGCTGCTCACTGTCCGCAAGCTGCTCCACATATCTCATATCAATATGCTCGTTTCCCATTGTTATGCCGTCCCTGCCCATTGTTTTTATTTTTATTCTGCCTTTATGATAAATTCC
>JAUNPM010000073.1 GCA_030536675.1 Clostridia bacterium
AGTATATTTTGCAGGAGCTTCCCTTGCTTATCGGAAACGGCAGTGTAATTGAAAAGGTCAAAAGCAGGGTCACAAACAAAAGCTCCTTAATGGCTGTCAATTATCTTGAAGAGCTTTACAACATATTAAGCTCCACAGGCTTTGAAAAATATATTTCATTTGACCTTGGTGTTATAGGCTCTATGGATTATTACACGGGACTTATTTTCAGAGGCTATGCAAAGGGCACAGGCTCTTCAATACTTGACGGAGGAAGATATGACAATATGGTTGAAAAATTCGGTATTGAAATGCCTGCCGTAGGCTTTGCCCTTAAAGTAAACGACATAATCAAAATTTTGGAAAGTAATGAAAAAAGCTGTGCCGATTATCTTCTTGCATATGACGGCAAAAGCAGAACAGCCGCTTTTAAAAAAGCCGACGAATTAAGAAAAAAAGGCTTTTGCGTTGTCAACGGTTTTATAGGCGCAGATATTGAAAAGAACCGTAAATATGCCTTAAATAAAAATATACCCGATATTTTATACTTTGAAGAAAACAGCTTTAAAATAATAAACAGTGCCGACGGCAGTGAAAAGGAGGCAAAATAATGGACTACTTAACTTTTGCCTTGGCTAAAGGCAGACTTGCTGAAAAAAGTATGGAAATGCTTGAAAAAATAGGCATTACCTGTGATGAAATGAAGGAAAGCTCCCGCAAGCTTATATTTACAAACGAAGAGCAAAAAGTAAAATTTTTCCTTGCAAAGGCTTCCGATGTTCCCACTTATGTTGAAAGCGGCACAGCGGATATAGGCATTGTGGGAAAGGATACCCTTCTTGAAGAGGGACGCAATCTTTATGAAGTCCTTGATCTTAAAATGGGTAAGTGCAGATTTGCCGTTGCGGGATATAAGGAAATTGAAAATAAGCTGAATAATTCAATGGATCTGATCGTTGCAACAAAATATCCCAACATTGCAAAGGAATATTTTTATCAGAAAAAGCATCAGACTATAGAAATAGTCAAGCTTAACGGAAGCGTTGAACTTGCTCCCATTGTAGGCTTAAGCGACGTAATTGTGGATATAGTTGAAACAGGTTCAACTCTTAAGGCTAACGGGCTTGAAGTCCTTGCAGATATTTGTCCCGTATCCGCAAGAGTTGTTGTAAACAGAGTAAGTATGAAACTTGAACACGAAAGAATAGCCAAAATAATAGAAGGCTTAAGAAAATTAATAAACAATTAAAGGTGATAAAATGATAAATATTATTAAATATAACGACAATGAGGGCAAAAAACTCATTAATGCCCTTCTCTCCCGTTCACAGCTTGAGCACGGCAATATTCAGGAAATTGTAAACGGAATAATTTCAGACATAAAAACAAAGGGTGACAAGGCTTTATTTAAATACACACGTAAATTCGACAAATTTGACGTAAACAGTCAAAACATACTTGTAACCGAAGAGGAAATAGAGGAAGCCTACAAAAGCGTAGACGAAGAACTTATAAGAGTTATAAAAAGATCAGCAAAAAGAATAGGTGATTTTCACCAAAAGCAAAAAATAAACAGCTGGCTGGAGCCTGCAAAAAACGGTGAAATGCTTGGACAGCTTATAAGACCTCTTGAAAAGGTTGGTGTTTATGTTCCCGGCGGAAAGGCAGCATATCCTTCAAGCGTACTTATGAATATTATTCCTGCCAAGGTTGCGGGAGTTGAAGAAATAATTATGACTACTCCTCCTTCTCCCCAAGGCAAAATAAATCCCACAACAATAGTTGCTGCGGATATTGCGGGAGTTCACAAGATCTATAAGGCAGGAGGCGCACAGGCAATAGCCGCTCTTGCTTTCGGTACGGAATCAATACCTAAGGTTGACAAGATAGTAGGTCCGGGCAACATATTTGTGGCACTTGCAAAAAGAAGTGTTTACGGCTATGTAAATATAGATTCGGTTGCGGGACCAAGTGAAATACTTATACTTGCAGATGAGAGCGCAGTTCCCGAATATGTTGCGGCCGATCTCCTTTCACAGGCAGAGCACGATGAGCTTGCCTCTGCAATTCTCATTACAGACAATTTCGAGCTTGCACAAAAGGTACAGCTTGAGGCAGAAAATCAGACAAATGCTCTTGAAAGAAAGGAAATAATAAAGAAATCACAGGACAATTACGGTGCAATAATAGTTGTAGACAACTTTGACGAGGCATGTGCATTATGCAACAAAATTGCACCTGAACATCTTGAAATATCCACAAGAGAGCCCTTCAGCCTTTTGCACAAAATACACAATGCCGGAGCAATTTTTATGGGACATTATACCCCCGAACCCTTGGGAGATTATATGGCGGGACCAAACCACGTTCTCCCTACGGGAGGTACGGCAAGATTTTTCTCCCCTCTTTCAATTGACGACTATATTAAAAAGTCAAGTATAATATCCTTCAGCAAAGAAGCTATGGAAGAGCTTGGGGAAGACGTTATCAAATTTGCGGAGGCAGAGGGACTTACCGCTCACGCAAATTCAATTAAAGTAAGACTTAAGGACAGATAGAAAGGAAAATATATGGACAGAATATCTGTAATTGACAGGAACACATTTGAAACAAAGATACATATGCGCCTTGATATTGACGGCAGCGGCATAAACAATATAGATACGGGCATTGGCTTTTTCGACCATATGCTTACTCATATTTCAAAGCACGGATTTATGGATCTGGATATTAATGCCGACGGTGATCTTGATGTTGACTGCCACCATACCGTTGAAGATGTGGGCATTGTTCTGGGAAAGTGCATAGGAGAAGCCTTAGGCGACAAAGCAGGCATAAAGAGATACGGACAGGCTATTGTCCCAATGGACGAAGCCCTTGTTCTCTGTGCAATAGACTTTTCGGGCAGATCCTATTTAAATTTTGACGCACAATTTACAATACCGAGCTTGGGACTTTTTGACGTTGAGATGGTGGAAGAATTTTTCAGGGCAGTATCCGATAACTGCGGTATGACCCTCCACATTAAGGTTCTTGACGGAAAAAATAATCACCATATTGCGGAAGGTATATTCAAGGCATTCGGAAGAGCCGTGGATATGGCTACACAAATTGACGAAAGAATAGACGGAGTATTATCTACAAAGGGAATGTTGGAATAATGATAGCTATAATAGATTACGGAATGGGAAATTTAAGAAGCGTTCAAAAGGCACTTGAATTTGTTGGACAAAACGCTGTAATAACAGATGATATAAATATTATTCAAAAAGCAGACAAAATCGTTCTTCCAGGTGTTGGAGCCTTTGGGGACGCCATAAAAACAATAAGGGAAAAAGGCTTTGACAGGGAAATATATTCCGCCTGCAAAAGCGGCAAGCCCTTTTTGGGCATTTGTCTTGGTATGCAAATGATTTTTGACAAAAGCTATGAATACGGTGAATTTGAAGGCTTGGGGCTTATACCGGGAGAAATAAAGCTTCTTCCCGACAATGTAAAAAAGCCTCATATCGGCTGGAACAATTTAAATGTTAAAATGAAAGCACCGCTTTTTGAAAACACGGGAGAAAATCCCTATGTTTATTTTGTACATTCTTATTATCTTGAAACAGATGCCCCTGTAGTTTCAGCCACTACTCAATATGGCAAAGAAATTCAGGTAGCAGTTCAGAAGGATAATATTTTTGCCCTCCAGTTTCACCCGGAAAAAAGCGGTGATGTAGGGCTTGAAATTTTAAAAAGTTTTGGAGGATTGTAATATGCAAATTTATCCCGCTATAGATATAATAGACGGAAAAGCCGTAAGACTTTCTCAAGGCAGCTTTAAAAATGTAACGGTCTTTAACGATTCCCCTGTCGAAGCAGCAAAAAACTGGGTCGAAGCAGGCGCCACATACATACACATAGTCGATCTTGACGGAGCAAGGTACGGCAAAACATATGTAACGGAAATTATAAAGGATATAAAGTCAAAATATAATATAAAAATAGAAACAGGCGGCGGAGTAAGAACAATGTCCGATATAGATGACAGGATAAATGCAGGTGCTTCAAGAGTTATTATAGGCACTGCGGCAGTTAAGGATCCACAGCTTGTAAAAGAGGCAGTTGAAAAATACGGTGATAAAATCGCCGTAGGTGTTGATGCCAAAGACGGTATGGCTGCTATATCAGGCTGGGAAGAGGTAAGCAATGTAAGCGCTGTTGAGCTTTGTTTAAAAATGAAGTCATACGGTGTAAACACAATTATATATACGGATATTTCAAAGGACGGTATGATGTGCGGACCTAATATTGCATCAACAAAAGAGCTTATTGAAAAAACAGGTATGGACATTATTGCCTCAGGCGGTGTTTCTCAAATGAAAGACATTGAGAACGTATCAAGCATAAAAGCAGCAGGTGTTATTATAGGCAAGGCGCTTTATAACGGTGCTCTTGATTTAAAAGAAGTAATAAATAGGTTTCAGTAATTGGGGATGATTTAATGAGCGACAACAGATCATTAAAAACGGTAATTATAAAATATATTTTTTCATATATAATGATAACCCTTGGTGCAATTATTTCAGCCTTTGCCATTGAAGAATTTTTAGTTGCAAAGCAAATACTTGACGGCGGTGTTGTGGGTATATCAATTATTTTGAATCACCTTACAAACATAAGGCTCAGTTATTTTACAATAGTACTTAATATACCTTTTATTATATTAGGCTGGAAATTGCTGGGCAAGACCTTTGCTTTTAAGGCAACATATGCAATGGTGGTATTTTCAATATTCCTCCTTGTATTTGAAGAAATGAATGAAATAACAGATGACCCCCTTTTGGCGACGGTTTACGGCGGTTTATTTTTAGGTCTTGGCGTAGGTCTTATTTTAAGAGCAGGCGGCTGTGTAGACGGCTTTGATGCAGTTTCCCTTCTTTTAAGCAAAAAAACTCAGTTTTCCGTAGGACAGATAATATTATTTTTTAATCTTATTATTTTCTCCTGTGCAGGCTTTATATTCGGTCCCGACAGAGCATTATACAGTCTGCTTACATATTTTATAACATCTAAGGTTATAGATATGGTTGAAACAGGCTTTGAACAAGCAAAGGCTGTTATGATAATTACGGAAAACGGCGAAAGAATAGCCGACAATATTTATAAGCATTTGGGCAGGACAGTTACCCTCCTTGAAGGTGAAGGTCTTATAAGCGGTAAAAAAATAGTACTTTACTGTGTTGTAACAAGAATTGAATTAAGTGAGCTTAAGCGTATAGTCAGAGAGGACGACGGTTCTGTTTTTATGACTATATCCGACGTTTCCGAAATAGTAGGTTCACATATTAAAAAGAAAAAAGAAGATTAACTTAAAATTTAAAATACATAAAATTTTACATAACTTTAATAAAGTATCCGGAGGTCAAACAATGCACACTAAGCGTATTATACCATGCCTTGACGTCAACAACGGCAGAGTTGTTAAGGGCGTGAATTTTGTAAATTTAAGAGATGCGGGAGATCCTGTTGAAATAGCTTCAATGTATAACAGATCCTTGGCTGATGAAATAGTTTTTCTGGATATTACAGCTTCGTCCGACGACAGAAATATTATGCTCGATGTAGTTTCAAGAACGGCAGAACAGGTTTTTATTCCCCTTACCGTAGGCGGAGGAATAAGAAGTATTGAGGATTTCAGAAAAATATTAAGCGCGGGAGCAGACAAAATAGCAGTCAATTCAGGTGCTCTCAAAAGACCCGAGCTTATTAACGAGGCAGCAGAAAAATTCGGCAACCAATGCGTTGTTGTTGCCATTGACGCAAAAAGGCGCAGTGACGGCGGATTTGACGTGTACTTAAACGGTGGTAGAGTAAATACGGGAAAGGACGCTGTCAAATGGGCTGTTGAAGCCGAAAAAAGAGGTGCGGGAGAAATACTTCTTACAAGTATGGATTGTGACGGCACAAAATCAGGCTACGATATTGAGCTTACAAAAGCAATAAGCGACAGTGTTTCAATACCCGTAATAGCTTCCGGAGGAGCAGGAACAATGGAACACTTTGCAGAAGCTCTTACAGAGGGCGGTGCAGAAGCAGCTCTTGCAGCAAGTCTTTTCCATTACAAGGAAATGGAAATAATTGACTTAAAGAAATACCTTGCCTCAAAAAACATTCCCGTAAGATTAAGATAGGAGAACAATATGGAAATTAAATTTAATAAAGACGGACTTGTGCCTGCCATTGCTCAGGATCACGAAACAAAGGAAGTGCTTATGCTTGCTTATATGAACCAAGAGGCATTTGATCTTACGGTGAAAACAGGTAAGGCAACATATTACAGCAGGTCAAGACAAAGCCTATGGATAAAAGGCGAAACAAGCGGTCATTTTCAGCACGTTAAGGAAATAAGATACGATTGCGACTGTGATACCATACTTTTGCTTGTAAAACAAGACGGCGCCGCCTGCCATACAGGAAACTACTCCTGTTTTTACAGAAAACTTGAAGATTTTAAAGGAGAAGAATAATATGTCCGACTTAGGTAAAATGTTAAGTGATGAATACAATGTTATTAAAAACAGAAAAGAAAATATGCAGGAAGGCTCTTATACCTGCTATCTTTTTAACAAGGGCATTGATAAAATTTTGAAAAAAATCGGCGAGGAAGCAGCCGAAACAATTATTGCGGCAAAAAACAACAATAAAAGCGAAATAATAGGCGAAATATGCGATGTACTTTTCCATACGGAAGTTATGATGGTTGAAAAAAATATTACTTGGGAGGATATTGCCGCAGAGCTTACGGCAAGAAGAGCCAAAGAAAATATGAACATAGAAAAGGAAGCTAAACGAAAAGCCGAGAACAGAACCGATGAATGTAATATAAATTAATAAAACTGTTTTTAACAGGTTTTGAAAAAATTGGCTGACTAATTACTTTAATTTCAGACAAAATAATAGTGTACCAACAAAATATTTATTTATAGGAGGTAACTAAAATGTCTGGTAGTAACAGTGGTAGTAACAGAGTAAATGTTCCTGAGGCTAGAGAGGCAATGGATAAATTTAAGTATGAAGTTGCATCTGAAATCGGTGTGCCTTTAAAGAAGGGTTATAACGGTGACTTAACATCTGCTCAGAACGGTTATGTTGGTGGATATATGGTTAAAAAGATGATCGAAGAGCAGGAAAAGAAAATGGCAAATCAGGAATCTTAATTCCTTTAAATTATCATATTGACAAAATTAAGTATGATAATAATATCTTTATAAATTGTTAAACTTAATATTCAAAATTATTTAACATGGGATTTAAGTACAATATATAAGGATCTTCATTTTACAGTAAATAATTACTGTATTAAGAGTTGGTATATTTTAAATATGCCGACTCTTTTTTATTTAATATGTTTATAAACTAACAAAAAAGGCAAACATAAATCATATACTAAAATATAAAGGAAAGGTACGTGATTTAAATGTTGGATTTT
>JAUNPM010000074.1:0-2970 GCA_030536675.1 Clostridia bacterium
TACCGTTGTTAACAACTGTACCAACAAGCATTATAAGACCCATATAACCCGTAGATGTAAGTGTCTGTCCTGTAACGATCAAGCCCACAAGACCACCTGTAATGGCAATAGGCATTGAGAACATTATTATAAACGGATAAACAAATGACTCAAACTGTGAAGCCATAACCATATAAACAAGTATTATAGCAACTACAATAATGTTAAACAAGCTGGAGAATGTATCCTGCATCATTTCAAGAGTTCCACCGAATTCATAGCTGTAACCGTCAGGGAACACATAATTATCAAGTATCTGCTGCACCTGAGCCTGCTGTGCTGCTGTATCAAGTCCTGTTATTTCACCTGTTATTTCAATGTATTTCTGCTGATTTTCTCTTGTTATTGTAAGAGCGCCCTCTTTCATTTCAACGCTTGCAACTTCCGTAAGAGGCACTGCAACACCTGCTGAATTTGTTATTGTAAGGTTATTTAAGTCCTTTACATACTCAATATCCTCATCGGGATACTTGATCCTTACATCGATTTCAGTACCGCCTGTTCTGTATTCTGTTGCAACAGAACCTGAATTTGCTGTACTTATAGCATTTGCAATGCTCTGTGTTGTAAGTCCGTATTGTGAAGCCTTTGCTCTGTTTATAACAATTGTTGCTTCTGTTGAAGCGTCATCAAGAGATGAGTCAACATTGTTTGAATTTGGTATCTTTGATATTTCTGCTATAAGCTCATCGCTTATTTCCTTAAGGGTATCATTATCATCACCCTTTATCATTACATCAAAGCCGCTCCCGCCTATAGAACCCATAGCGCCGCCTTCATCACTTACTTCAATTTCACAGCCTGCTATGTTCTGGAGCTTTGATTCTATTTCATCTGCAATTTCAGACGTACTTCTCTCTCTGTCTTCCTTGTCACCTACATCATATGTAATACTTACAGTCGTTGCCGTTGAAGATGAAATACCGCCTCCGCCAATTCTGGCATTCATTTTTTCCATTTCAGGTACATCACCTATTCTTGCAAGGAGTGTGTCCATCATATCTTCACAGGTTTCATAATCTGTTCCGTTAGGCATTGTAGCCGTTACACTTATAGAACCTTCATCTGTTGTAGCCATAAGGTCAGAACCAACCTGTGATGAAAGAGCACAAGAAGCTATGAATATGAACACTACTACCAAACAGGTTCTCATTCTGTGATTAAGACACATATGAATGAGCCTTGAATAGCCGTAATCCAGCTTATCAAGAGCAGTACCTACAACTCTGTCGAAAAATTCTATTATTTTGCTTATAAGACCTGTGCCGTGTTTCTTGTCCTCGTGAGTCATAAGAGCACCTGCAGCCATAGGAACAAATGTAAGAGCTACAAGAAGTGAAGCGCCGAGTGCATAACAAACAGTATATGAAATTTCCTTCATAAGCTGTCCCATAGTACCTTCCATAAATGTTAAAGGAAGGAATACGGCAACCGTAGTCAATGTTGAAGCAAATATAGCCATTGCCACCTCTGATGTACCTTCATAGGCAGCGTCAAAAGGAGATAAGCCCAAGTCCCTTTTCTTATATATATTTTCAAGTACAACGGTAGAGTTATCAACCAACATACCTATGGCAATAATTACACCACCCAATGACATCATATTAAGTGTCATACCTGTTAAATACATTAATCCGAATGTTGCAAATATTGAAGTAGGAACAGATACACCTATTACAAGTGCAAGTCTTAAACTTCTTAACATTATAAGCAGTACTATAACAGCCATTATTGCAGCCTGGAAAGCTGTAGATATCATATTATTTATTGATGTTTTAATATAGTCTGCTGTATCTGTAAGCATTGTAAATTCAAAATCAGGATACTTTTCACTAAGGCTGTTCATTGTTTGAACGATACTTTCGGAAACAGTAACGATATTAGCATCACTTTGCTTTGATAAAGAGAATGTACAGCCCTCTTTACCGTTTATAAGAGACTTAGAATCTCTGTCCTTCTTTGTTTCTATGACCTCGGCAACATCCTTTACCATAATAACGTTGCCATTGCTTGTTGTTATAAATGTGTTTTTAATATCTTCAATAGAATCAAATTCGCCCTCTGTTCTCAGTGTAATATCAGTTGAACCCTGCTTTAATTCACCTGAAGGAAGGTTGTTGTTTTCAGCGGAAAGCGCAGAAGAAATTGTACTCATTGTAATGCCATAATTCTGCATTTTGTTCTGATCAACTATTATCTGAACTTCATCTTCGGCACCACCTGATAATGAAACTGATGAAACACCGTCTATCTTTTCAAAATCAGATGATACATTCTCATCAAGCAAATTGTAAAGTGTATCAACATCGTATTTGTCACTTGTTACACCTACAGAGATAGTTGTTGAATTCATATCCATCTTCATTATTGTGGGAGAATTCGCATCATCGGGAAGCTGTCTTTCAACCTGATCCATTTTATCTCTTATGTCGTTTGTGGCAACATCAATGTCCGTACCGTCAACAAACTGTATCATAACCATTGATGAACCGTTTGACGTACTTGAAGTAATTGTATCAACACCCGTTATGGTTGCCAGCGATTCTTCTATAGGTTTTGTTACAAGGTCTTCCATTTCTTCCGGTGCGGTACCTTCATATGTACACATTACAAGAGCAACGGGAAGATCGATGTTAGGCGTCATTGCAAGCTCCATATTATTGTACGCAAGAGCACCGCCCAACAGGACGACCATTGTCATCATTACAACTGTAACTTTACGCTTAATACAAGTTTTTATCATTTTTTAGCCTCCTCGCCTTCGGCAGGAGCCGTTGTTGCTTCCGTTGCTGTTTCAACAGCATTTCCGTTGTCAGAAACAATATTTAATGCGTCACCGTCAGCAAGATAAGTTTGACCCTTTGTAACTACCTTATCATTTATGGTAACACCTGAAGTTATCTCTATTGTATCGCCTGTATCTATACCTAC
>JAUNPM010000074.1:2980-7302 GCA_030536675.1 Clostridia bacterium
TTACATCAACTCTCTTGGCTGTGCTTCCGTCGGCAACAAATACGTAATAGCTTCCGTCATCATCCATAACCGCATCTCTCGGTACGATAACAGCATTGTTGCTTGTAGACTTAGCAAAGTAAACCTCTGCAAACATACCTGCCATAAGCTCACCTGATGAGTTAGGTATATTTATCTTTATTGTGTATGTACCGTCACTGTTTGATCCCGGTGGAATTTCAGTAATTGAACCCACAAACTGTTCATCATTAAGAGAAGGCACAACTATTGTAACACTGTCCCCAACCTTAACGCTTGTTGCGATCTGCTCTGAAGCATTAACCTCAACATTAAGAGATGAAAGATCAACTATCTGATATCCAACACCGCTTAACATAGAGCCTGTTGTTGCTGTTTTTGAAAGCACAGTACCGCTTATTGGGCTTGTTACCGTACAGTTTGAAATATTCTGCTGTGCGGTTTCAACTGATACCTGTGCAGCCTTTTGAGATGCAACAGCGGAATTTAAGCTGTCATTTGCTTTTCTTGTATTTTCTGAAGCCGTTTCATTAACAAGCAGATTATAAGTTGTATTTGCCTGTGATAAAGTGTCCTCTGCACTCTTTACGCTTAACTGAGCTCTTGTATATGCGTTTTGAGCATTGTCAAGAGTATTTTTATATGTAGTAAGTGAATCCTCTGAAATGCCTCCCACATCATAAAGCTGCTTATATGTGTCATAATCGCTTTGAGCCTTGTCTAAAGCAATTTTGGAATCATCAAGTGATTTCTCTGCTGTTTCAAGACTGGTTTGAGCATTTGTAATTGAATTTTTAGCACTTTCAATTTGTGTCTGCATTGATGCTCCGTTTGCAGTATCAACTCCTGTTTTAGCTGACTGCACGCTTGCATTTGCAGTACTTAAGGATGCCTGAGCGGATTTCAAATTATTCTGATAATCCGTATCATCGATCTTATAAAGAACAGCACCCTTTGAAACAGTATCCCCTACTTCATAATAAGTAGCTTCAACAGTTCCCGATACTTTAGCTGACACATCAACAGTTTCAGCCGCCTGTATTGTACCTGAATACATATATTCATCATTAACCGTTTGAATTGTAGGATTCTCCACCTCAACACTTGTAACAGTTTCCTCTGCCGTCATTTGCGGCATATCGCCTTTGCCTCCGCAGCCTGCAAGCATAACAGCACACAAAGCCAAAGCCGTAATTCTAACACACTTTTTCATATAAACCTCCTGAATAATATGTTTAAATATTTTAAAATTATTAACAGTATAGAACAGTATACAATCAATAATTTAAATAACGATGAACTTAAAATTAAAATACAATTAAAAAATAATAATTTATGATTAATTTTTGATTAAATAAGTTTTTTTAAAATTTTAATAAGGTTCTCCTTTTCATCATTTGACAAACGCTCATATATTTCCTCTTCCACCTGCTCTGCAAGGCTTTTAAGAATATAGGCTATCTCTCTGCCCTTATCTGTCAATTTAATTATGTAATTTCTGGCGTCATCCTTACTTTGTTCCTTAGATATAAATCCGTTTTTGACCATAGTTTTGACAATGCTTGAAACAGAAGATTCCTTTACGTGCATTTCTCTGCTTATTGCCTTTTGATTAACGGAATTATTTTTTCCTATAAAAATAATTGTACCAAGAACTACGGCCTGCTGAGGAGAAACGGAATATACTTTTAATTTTTCGCTTTGCATTACCATACACTTGTGAGCGACTCTGTAAAGCAATGCAGTTATTCCTATATCAACACCACAGTCCAATTTTCAGCCCCCTTTCAAAAACACTTAGACTTCTAACTTTTTTTGATTTTACTCCAATTTTTTTAATATGTCAATACATTTATGCTCTTTTAATAAAAACTTCATAGTTATTAATTTAACATAGTTTTATTACTGCTTTTATGTCATAAAATAAACACAAACACGCAAGCATACTAAATAAACCTGCGTATTTGTTAAATTTCTTTACCTGCCCGGTCCTCTGTCAAACATTCCTCTCTGTCTGCCAAATTCATTATTTCCGTACTCCGTTACTCCACTTTTTGCCGTAAGGCTCACAGCCTTTTCACCGTTAATGTAAATATTGTATTCCTCACCTGCTTTTATATCCTCAGATGAAAAAATAATATTTTGAAACTCTCTTTCGGAAACCATATCATAAAGAGAGTTGCCCTTACTGTCCGTTATTACAACGGAAGTATCTGCACCTTGGCTTTCATCCAAATTAATGTTTAAAATATTTTGGCTGTCGCTTTCGGGACACTCCACCATACCCATAGCAGAAATTGCCATAACAGTGCCTCCGTATATAATATTATCTCCCGAGCTGTCAAGAGCACTGTCGCCTCCCGATGACGGACCGTTTATAACCGTTTCACCGCCGTAAATATATAGATTTCCGTTTGAATCCAATCCGTCCCCTGTGGCACTTACGCTTATTTTTCCACCCTTTATTATTATTTGGTGTTCATCAGCGTCTGTAATATTGCCCATCATTTGAGCGCCGCTGCCGCCGCCTGCATTTATGCCGTCCTCCTGTGAGCTTATGTTTATATCCCCGCCGTTTATTGTTATGGTAGCCTTGCTTTCAATACCCTCGTCCTTACTGTCAATGCTTATGCTTCCGTCATTTACAAATAAACAGCCTACAGCCTTTATGCCCTTGCTCACATTTGACTTAACATTGATTTCTCCTCCGTTAATAACAATAAGATTATCACATTTTATTCCGTGGTCGTTTGAAGTTACGTCTGTTTCACCGCCGTTTATTGTTATTAAATTGTCCGATTTTATACCCTTGCTGCTTACGCTGTCATCTTCCGTATTTTCACTTTCTTCATTATTATAATTATACCTCTCAAAATTTCCCTCTTGGTCCGTTGGAGGAGCTGTATTCTCTCTCCTTGGTGTTCCAGTTTCACCTTCATTATTTAAAGGCGGTGCACTCGGTGGCATTTGCCCCATACCATTTTCCGCATTATTCTGTATATTTTCATTTTTCTCTCCCAATATCCCATTCTCATTGTTTTCATCATTCTCTTTGCTTCCTTCTTGTGCTCTTCCCTGTGGTCTTTCAGGTCTTTCGCCGCCAAAATCATTAGGGGGCACATCAATATTACTGCTTTCATTTACCTCACCCTCCGTTAAAATATTTATTGTACCGTCATTTATTTCAACATATTTATCTCCGCTTATTCCGTCCTCAGCAGATACTATTGTTACACTGCCTCCGTTTATCTCCACTCCGTCATTGGCGTGCACTGCGTCACCCTTTAATGTGTTTATATTTATTGTTCCCTCTTCAATCGTTATGTCGTCATCTGATGCAATTCCGTGACTGTAATTTGCATTTACATTTATAATGCCCTCACCCTGTATATCCAAATCATCATTTGAAAATATACAGCCCTTTGCATCAACACTGTATTCGCTTCCGTCAGTCAATTCATTTACACTGCCCTCACTGCTTTCTATGATACCCTTTTCACAGCTTTCAAAGAATATGGCAGGTCCGTTTTCATTTTTAATATTTACATTGTCAAGTATAAGCTTGACCTTTCCCTCACTTTTAATGTATATCATACCGCTGTAATTTCCCTTAAGTGTATATACACCTGCTTCCGTTATTGTGTATGTATCTCCGCTTACACTTGAAAGGTCTGCATCAAAAGTATTTTCCTTCCAACTGTCGTCCTTATTTTCTTCAGCTTCTTTTAAAACACCCTCGGCGCTTATGCTTTCACCTGTCAGGGCCTCCAAACTCGCTGTTGAAGCATATATAAGACCGTCCTTTATTTCAGCCTCTGTATTCATTTTTATGTTTTCGCCGTTTAAAACCGCAATGTCCGAATTTGCCGTAATTGAAATTACATTTTTCTTTTTGCTTGCATAAACTGTTTTTGAAGTGCTCTCCCAATTTATGTCATATCCCAGCTCTTCAAATATGCCTTTCACCTCCACAAGAGTGCTGTCGCCTGTGACCGTTTGGGATATTGTCACTTCCTCACTGTTTCCCGATGCGGATACACTGTTACAGCCTACAGCACCCCACATCATTATACATATCATCATTACCGATACATTCTTTTTCACCTTGATCTCCCCTTTCATTTTTCTGTCGTATATATAATTTACAATACCCATTTTAAATTAACATAAACAAATTATTAAAAAGAAATTAAAAACAGTTGTTTTTTTTCTCATTTATGATAAAATCTATATATGATTGAATAATTCATAACAACAAAATTATCGGGAGGCAATTATGCGTTATATAAAAGAATTTACAGACG
>JAUNPM010000075.1 GCA_030536675.1 Clostridia bacterium
AACCGCCGACACGAGGATTTTCAGTCCTCTGCTCTACCGACTGAGCTATCTGGGCTTATCAACTGCTTACCGCAGCGACAAAAATTATTATACAGTAGTTTAAGCTGTTTGTCAAGCATTTTTTTATATTTTTTTCAATTTTTTTCTTTTTTATTTTAAAAGCGGGAATATAAACCGATTAACCCCGCTTTTGATTTCTTAGGAATTTTGATTTAATTTATTTACAGCCTTTACAAACTCTTGGTTATCTTTAGTCTTTGAAAGCATATCGATAATTTGCTCCGTAACCTCTCCGTTATTCATATTACCGCTGAAAGTCTTTCTCAGGAAATATGCGGCGTCAAGCTCCTCCTTATTTAAAAGAAGCTCTTCTCTTCTTGTGCCCGATTTTGCAATATTGATTGCAGGGAAAATTCTCTTTTCACTCATCTTTCTGTCAAGGACAAGCTCCATATTTCCCGTTCCCTTAAATTCCTCAAATATAACATCGTCCATTTTTGAACCTGTTTCAACAAGAGCCGTTGCAAGTATTGTAAGGCTTCCGCCCTCTTCCGTATTTCTTGCAGCTCCGAAGAACCTTTTAGGCATATAAAGAGCAGAAGGATCAAGACCTCCCGAAAGGGTTCTTCCGCTTGAAGGTATAGTAAGATTATAGGCTCTTGAAAGTCTTGTTATGCTGTCAAGAAGTATAACAACGTCCTTACCCTGTTCAACAAGCCTTTTTCCTCTCTCAAGAACCATTTCGGACACCCTTTTATGATGTTCGGGCTGTTCATCAAAGGTTGAATAGACCACGTCTACATTTCCCGATATACTTCTCTGCATATCTGTCACTTCCTCGGGTCTTTCATCAATAAGGAGCACAATAACATAAACTTCCTTATATTTTTGAGTTATGGCATTTGCAACCTTTTTAAGCAATACTGTTTTTCCCGCCTTTGGAGGAGCAACTATCATACCTCTTTGTCCTCTGCCTATAGGCGCAGTAATATCAATAAGTCTTGTTGAAAGCTCCTTTGAATGAGTTTCCAAATAAAGATTTTTAGTAGGGAAAACAGGTGTAAGATCCTCAAAATTAGGTCTTCTTTTTACAACATCGGGATTATCGTCATTTACCGCAGTCAAATAAAGCAAAGCCGAAAACTTTTCGTTTTCCTTTGGTATTCTTATTTTTCCCGCAACCTTATCCCCTGTTTTCAAATTAAACCTTCTTATTTGAGAGGGAGCAACATAAATGTCCTTAGTTCCGGGCAAATAGTTGTCCATTCTCAAAAATCCATACCCGTCGGTATGTACTTCAAGTATTCCTTCGCCTACTTTTCCCGAATCAAGCTCCTCAAGGTAATTGGGCTTTTCTTCCACAACAGGTATGCTTTGAGGCTCCACCTTTTCAAGCAGGTCTATAAGCTCCGCCTTTTTATATCTTGTAACACTGCCTATACCTTTTTCCTTGGCAATTTCTCTGAGTTCAACCAGACTTAATTCCGAATAATTCATATTTTCCTCCGCATTATGGTATCTGAAGCACATCGCCCGGGTGGTAAACAGTAGATGTTGTCATTCCGTTGGCGTCAAGTATTTTCTGCCACAATTCCTCACTGTACTCGCCGTATACAGCAGTACATATTTTTGAACCTGTGTCACCTGCCTGTATAGTATATGTTGAGCCTGAACCCGTTTGAGATGTTCCGCTGTCACTTGTTCCCGCAGTTGAAGCAGCTGCCTCTGTTGTTGCCTCACTTGAAGCTGAAGTCTGTGTACTGTTGCCCTTAAGCTTTTCATTTTCCACCTTTAAAGCCTCAACCTGTGTTTTAAGCTCATTGATCTGTGTTTCAGTGTCAGCTGTGCTTCCGTTGTTAAGTTCATTGATCTGTGTATTTGCACTTTCAAGTTTTTTAAGATTTGAATAGTTGCTTGCGGCAAAGAACGCTGTTGAACATATAAGCACAATAATTACCACAACATTTAAAACCTTTTTAAATGCTCCGCCCTCTTCGTCCTCATCATCATAATAGTCATCGTCATCATATTCATCGTCGAAATCGTCATCATCATATTCATCGTCATCAAAGGGATCGGAACTTTTTCTGCGCTTAAAGAAATTACCGAATTTATTTTTCTTTTCCTCTTCAACTTCTTCTTCGCTTTCCTCTTCACTTTCCGTACTTATAACAGGCGGATTTTTTTCTTCTTTTATGTCTATGTCCTGTTCCGTTTCCGTCTGCTTACGTCTGCGGCGAGGTACTTCCTCAACCTCGTCTCATTTCGGTTTTATCCTCCTTAACAGGGGTTTCATCTTTTTTATCCTTTGTTTTAACAGGTGTGATCACAATTGTCGGTTCAGGCTCTGCTGCTGCACCACCGACAGTCTCCTGCAATTCCTCCTGCATTTTTTCTTTTTTCTCATCACTGTCCGTTTTCTCGGCGGAATTTATTTCGTCTTCCTTTTCAAATGTGGGCTTGTGACTTTCTACATCTTTATCAATTTTATTTTCGGAATTGTTTTCATCTGCTCCCTCATTTTCATTTAAATGAGGCAGATCTCTTTCAATTTTCGTTTCTTCAGCCAACTTATGCTCAATTTCTTTATCTTCATTATGTTCAGATTTAGGCATAATTGACGCAAGTTTGTGCAGCTTGTTTGCAACAGACTTTTTTTCATTCTTTGAATTTTCACGTTTTGAGCTTTTGTTCTTCTCTTTTTCAATTTCTTTTATATACTCGTCATCTGCAAAATAAAGCGTTGTATCCCTTGTACCTGCACCAAAATAATTTTTGCCGCTTTCATCAACATATTCCTCCAGCAGCTTGCTTACGGTCTCCTTAGTCTGCTCAGGCGTAAACGCACTGAGAGCCTCTTCAAGCCTTTTGCTTTTTTTCTCAGCAAGGGTCTTGCTGTCAAGGCTGCCGCTTTTATATTCGGCCATAGTATTCCTCCTTAGTACATTGTCCTTATATTTTAATATCTAATATATAAAAAGTCAAGAATAATTACAAATCACAACTTTACATTTTAAGTATACAACATTTACGGCAAAATTACAACTTTTTTTGCATTTGCCATAAAAAATCGGCATTTTTGTAATATTTTCGTAATATTTAACCCCATATTTTATTGCATAATATAAGTGCTGCGATCACTCCCGCAAAATTTGCAAATAACGCACCTGCAAGAGTATACCTTGTCTTTGTTATTTTTACTGACATAAAATAAACGCTCATTGTGTAAAACACCGTTTCCGTACAGCTCATCATAACCGAAACAAAACGCCCTATAAAGCTGTCGGGACCGTAAGTTTTAAATATATCGAGCAAAATTCCCGTGCTTGCTGAAGAGGATATAAGACGCATAAACGTAATTGGCACAGCCTCCTTGGGAAATCCCGTGGCGTCAGCCAAAGGCTCAAATAAGCCCGTCATTAGATCAAGAGCGCCGCTCCCCCTTAATATTCCTATAGCCATCATAAGACCTATAAGAGTTGGGAGTATATCAAAAACGGTATAGAAGCCCTCCTTAGCTCCCTCAACAAAGGCTTCATAAACGTCGATTTTCCTGCTGTATCCGAAAGCAAGTATGTACACGATCACAATTGGCATTATTAAATCGGAAATCAACACAATTATTTTCATTTTCTCATCTCCATTATTTTAGCAAATATCACGGCAGCAAGGGTGGAAATAAGAGTTGTCACTATTCCCGGTCCTATTATCTCCGAAGGATTTTGAGAATTGTACTGACTTCTGTAAGCAATTATATTAATACTCACAAGCTGTAAAGATGACATATTAAATATCATAAACATACACATAGGAACGCTTGCTCTTGATTTGTCCCTGTTTAATTTCTGCAATTCCTTCATTGCCGATATTCCCGCAGGAGTTGCCGCCCACCCCAGTCCCAAAATATTTGCAATTACATTAGCTGATATGTACTCCATTGACTTGTGATTTTTAGGCACAGTAGGGAAAAGCCAGCAAAGAAAAGGCTTCATTTTATCCGAAAGGCTTTTTATAAGCCCCGCCTTTTCTCCGATCTTCATTATACCTGTCCACATTGACATTATTCCAAGCATTGTTATTGCAAGGCTCACGGCTTCCTTGGCAGAATCAATTGCACCGTTTGTGACCTCAGGCATTTTGCCGTTAAATGCGGCAACCAGTATACCTATAAAAATCATTGCACCCCATAGATAATTAAGCATAATTAATTTACACAGCCTTTCCGCCCGCAAATAATGTTGTCTGCGCCTTATTACCACGGGCAGACCAAACGGGCACATATTTGCATTTTGATTTATTCAAAGCATTTAAATTGTAATATATTTTCAACTCTCCTCCCCTTAATAACAGCATTTCTTTTAATCAGTTTATTCCTTAAAGAATAAAAGTATACTGATTTCTTAAGCTCTCCCTTACAAATTCTCTCTCCTTTTGTATAAAAATTCATATATCAAGCCCACAACAAACCAAAGAGGTCCGTAATCCAATCTTATTAATCCGTTGATGTTCAATGCCGCATTTAAATAAGACCAAGGGCATATGTTAAAAAAAGTAAGCACAAGTCCCGCCCAATACTCCATTGCAAATATAAGGGTCATATACATAAACCCTCTTAATAAAACAGAACAGTTTTTCAGCTGCACAAACATAGGTTCAAGGAGGACTGCGGCGCCGTATATGGGAAACATAATTACGGAGCTGTGTCCCGTCAGAGTAAGATCCCCCCTTAAAAAAGAATTAAAACCTGTCCACAATATTTCAAGACTTAAACCCAAACTTCCGTAAACAAAAAATCTTTTAAACATACACATATTATTTATCTTATAATAATTTTTTATTCTTATTTTAATTAATTTGTAACATTCAATCTTTTAAAATTATGATATACTTATATATGAATTTATTAATCAAGAAGGTGAGCTTATGCAAAATGGGATAAACAGTCCTTTAAGTGAGTTTTTCAGACAATTTAACATAACAGCGCTGAGAATTCCTTCTATAAGAATTACAGATGTTATTGATATACTTTTAGTAGCCTGTTTAATTTACGTAATTATACATTGGATAAAAGAAACAAGAGCTTGGACGCTTTTTAAGGGACTTTTTATTATAGTAGTCGTTTCCCTTTTAAGCTATTATTTACATTTTTACACTTTGACCTGGATAATTGAAAAAACCTTGTCCGTAGGTGTGATCGCAGTTATTATTATTTTTCAGCCGGAGCTTAGAAAAGCCCTTGAGCACATAGGCACAGGCACCGTTACGGGAATAACGGGTATTTTGCCCACAACACCTTCGGAGGGTAAAATTTCTCTTGAAACGGCAAATGAGATCTATAAGGCATGCGTAAACCTTTCGGCAGAAAAGACGGGAGCACTTATAGTAATAGAACAGCACGTTCCAATGGGTGACTTGGCAAAAAATTCAGGTGTTATAATAGACGGTGATGTTTCTGCGCAGCTCTTGCAAAATATTTTTGTAAACAAAACTCCCTTGCACGACGGGGCAGTTATTATAAGGAACAATAAAATAGCGGCAGCAAGCTGTATTCTCCCCGTAACACAGAAAGAGATCGGTCAGGAGCTTGGCACACGACACAGAGCCGCAGTTGGCGGAAGTGAAAATTCCGACGCTTATGTTATTGTTGTTTCTGAAGAAACAGGCAAGATCTCCATAGCTAAAGAAGGACGTCTTAAAAAGGGCGTATCTCCTCAGGAGCTTAAATCCGTACTTGAAAGAATAGCAGACGGAGGAAAATCCCAAGCTATCAACATAAATAAACTATGGAAGGGGAAATTAAAGAAATGAGCGATAACAGACAAAAAACTTCCCACCATTTATTGAGATCAATAAGAAATTTTTTCTCACAGGAACCCCTTTGGAAACTTTTTTCACTTGCTGCTGCCATATTCACGTGGTTTATAGTTATGAATATTATAAATCCCACGGAAATCAAGACTTTTCAGGCAGAAGTTACCCTTGAAAATCTTTCTTCCCTTACAAACAAAGGCTATGTAGTAAGCAACATTGAGGATATAAAAAACTACAGCGTAACCGTTAAAGTGCAGGCTACACGTCCCGCTCTTGACGAGCTGAGCGAAAGTGAAAACAAAAACAATATAAAGGCTAAGGTGGATCTATCAAAATTAGAAATAAACGACGCCGAGGAATTTCCTAAAACCTATTCGGTTGCCATAGTTCCCACACTTCCAAGCAATTTATACATATATAACTACGATGTTGCAAGCTATTATCCAACAATATGCAGTGTGGAAATAGACAGATCCGTTTCAAAGACAGTTCCCGTAGAGCTTAAGACCTACGGAAGTCCCGCATCGGGCTATGTATCCGAATATCCCGTAAGCGACATTGAAGAAGTTACTGTCACAGGTCCCGAAAGCAAAATTTCACAGGTGTCCAAGGTCACAGCTACCATAGACATTACGGGTAGCAAGGAAAACATAACAGACGACTGTCCTCTTACGGTCTATGACCACGATGACAATGCTCTTGAGGGCTTTACCGTAGACCCACAAAGCATAAACGTAAGCGTTGAGGTGCGCAAAAACCACACAATAAAAATAGAGGAGCCAAGAACAACAGGCAGTCTGCCCGAACACCTTGAGCTTTTGTCAGTAGAGTGGTCGCCTAAAACAATAGAAGTAACGGGAGAGGGTGAAAATGCCCCTGAAAGCATTACTCTGCCTCCTATAGACCTTACAAACATCAGAAGCACTACCACTCAAATAGTGGATATAAGTGATATACTTGAAAATTCAAACCTTAAAGCAAGCAGCTCTCAAAAAAGAGTAACAGTCACAATAAAAGTCGGTCTTACAAATTCCGAAAAATATGTAATAACTCCCGACATAATACACATAACGGGACTGTCCGATGCTTATGAAGCCGAAATTTCCGATTCCGTTACAGCTGAGATCGGCGGTGCAGGGAATATTGACGTTGCGTCACTTAGACCTACAGTCAATCTCACAGGCTTAAGCGAAGGCACTCACAGCGTTCCTTTGACTCTTACCCTTCCCGAAGGCGCAGTTTTAAGCAATGAAATAAAGGTGAATGTAACAATAAAGAAAAAGGCGGCAAACAACACAGCCGAGCCCGTTACTGAAGAGCCTGCCGAAACTCAAAGCACAACTTCTGAAACCCACGAAGAGGATTCCACATCCTCCGATAATTCGCAGTAAGTATATTTGGCGTAAATTCTCAAAGTAAATTCCACCTACACAGAAATAGCGGAATTTAGTATGA
>JAUNPM010000076.1 GCA_030536675.1 Clostridia bacterium
TATAGAAAGCGAAATATTGGAAAATTCGGTTATTATAGATATGGGCTGCGGTAAAAGTTATCTGACTTTTGCAATGTATCATTATTTTAATATAATCAATAAAAAAAATGTTGAAATAAGAGGCTATGATCTTAAGAAAGATGTAGTTGAGTATTGTAATGAGCTTTACCAAAGGTTTGGCTTTGACAGACTTAAATTTTATTGCGAAGATATATCGGGCATTGAAAATACAGATGAGAGAATTTCAATGATAATAACCTTGCATGCCTGTGACACTGCTACGGACTATGCCATATATCACGGCATAAGGTGGGGGTGCAGAGTAATGATGAATGTGCCCTGCTGTCAGCACGAGCTGTTTCATCAAATGAAAAATGACAGTATGAATATTATGCTTAAGCACGGTATTATTAAGGAAAGGTTTGCAGCCCTGCTTACTGATTCGTTAAGAGCCCAAATTATTGAATTAATGGGATATAAGGTTCAGGTAATGGAGTTTATTGACATTGAGGATACTCCCAAAAATATTATGATAAGGTCTGTTAAAACAGGAAGAAAGGGAAATAAAGCATTAAAGGAAGATGTTGAAAGGATAATTAAGGAGTATAATATAAAGCCGACACTTTACAGGCTTTTGGAGGATAGGCTTTAAAGGAAAGGGGCGGTCAGTGATCGTCCCTTTGTTATGAAAAAATATATGTAAAGGAATGAAACAGCTTAAAAACTGTTTTATTTTTTTAAAAAATTGGGGGTATGTGCTGTTATGAGGTTGGAAAAAAATTTTTTAAAAAAAGTTTGATGTAACTATTGACATTACAACTAAGCTGTGATATTATATTGTTGTAATGATAAATATTACAACAATAAACAGGAGGTAATTGATTATGAAAATCGCAGTAATTTGTGCAAACGGAAAAGAAGGAAGATTAATAGTTAAAGAGTGTATTGAAAGAGGCTTTGATGTAACTGCATTTGCCAGAGGTGAAAACAAGAGCGAAGCAAAGAAATTTATTTCAAAGGACTTATTTGAAATTACAAAAGATGATCTAAAGGGCTTTGATGTTGTGGCAGACGCTTTTGGTGCTTGGACAGAGGAAACTCTTCATTTGCACAGTAAGTCATTAAAGCATTTATGTGATGTTTTAAGCGGAAGTGAAGCAAGGCTTATTGTTGTTGGGGGAGCAGGCAGTCTTTATGTAAACAAAGAGCATACATTACAGGTAAAGGACGGTAAGGATTTTCCCGATGTATTTAAGCCTCTTGCAAATGCAATGGGTAAAGCTCTTGACGAATTAAGAGAAAGAAATGATGTTAAGTGGACATACATAAGCCCCGCAGGTGATTTCCAGGCTGATGGTGAAAAAACGGGCAATTACATTTTAGGAGGAGAAGAGCTTACTCTTAATGAAAAGGGAGAAAGCGTAATAAGCTACAGTGACTATGCATTGGCTTTTGTTGATGAAATTGAAAAGGGAAAGCACATAAAAGAGAGAATAAGCGTAGTAAGAAAATAACTAAAAGTACTTATCTTTAATTTGGCATTTTATTAAATATTATGCACATTAAAGGCAAAAGAAAGCATAAAAGACTCAAACCTTTGTTGGAATGAGTCTTTTTTATTTGGGCACAATGAAAGGGTTTCTTTAGTTCAACATATGAAAAACGGTGTTATATTGTTTATGATTTATTTACTCACCAATTTGTTGTGAAAAAAATTACTTTATTTCTTTGTTTGCAATATTAAATATTATTATTGAAAAAAATCCTAAATAGGGTTATACTAATCTTTGATTGGAGTGATAAGAGTGAACAATAATTTTTTCGGCGAAAACAGAATGAAATTGTTTAATGAAATGAAGGATAATTCGGCAGCCGTATTTTTCAGCGGCAGGGCACCTAAAAAAATAGGTGACGAAAATTATGCCTTTACACCTGACAGAAATTTTTATTATATGACGGGTATTGACAGAGAAAACATAATTGTTGTAATGTATAAGAAGGACGGCACGGAGGAAACAACTGCTTTTATTGAAAGATATGATGAGGTAAAGGCAAAGTGGGTAGGCGCCGTAATGCTTCCCGATGAAGTGAAAAAGGTGAGCGGTATTGAAAATATTTCGTATATAGATGAGTTTGATGAAATTTTCGGTTCACTTATGTTTAACAAGAGAATCGAAAATGTTTATATGGACTTTGAAAACAGAAATTTTAAAAGGGAAAAGGAAGGCTTTGATATTGCTGAAAGAATTATGAAAAATTATCCTTATGTTAATTTTATAAATGCTTATAATATTGTTGCCGAGTTCAGAATGATAAAAAATGAAAGTGAAATAAAGAAAATAGAAAAGGCAATTGACATAACGGAAAAGGGCATATATGCTATGATGAAAAATGCAAGGGCAGGTATGGCTGAATATGAAATAGAGGCATATTTTGACTTTGAGCTTAAAAGAAACGGCGTAAAGGATCACGCCTTTAAATCAATTGCCGCAAGCGGTAAAAACGGTACGATTCTTCATTATTCCAAAAATGACGGCATTACAAATGACGGAGAGCTTATATTGTTTGACGTAGGCGCACAGTGGGAGTATTATAACGGAGATATAACAAGGACATTTCCCGTAAACGGCAGGTTTACGAAAAGGCAGAAGGAAATATACAACATTGTGCTGGAGGGTCAGAAGAAGGTCATAGACGCTGTAAGACCGGGACTGCCCTTTAAAAGAATGAATGAAATACTTAAGGAGCATTACGCCCAAGAGCTTAAAAAAATCGGTCTTATTAATGAGGACAGTGAAGTGGCAAAATATTATTATCACGGAGTAAGTCATATGCTGGGGCTTGAAACTCACGATGCAGGCAGACACAATGAAGGTGTGCTTAAAGAGGGTATGGTATTTACAGTGGAACCGGGACTTTATATTGAAGAAGAAAATATCGGAATAAGAATAGAGGACAATGTTGTTGTGACAAAAGACGGATGCAGAGTTCTTTCAAAGAATATTATAAAAACCGTTGATGAAATAGAAAAATTTATGTCAGGTGACAAATAATGATAAAAAGCGAAACAGAGCTTTATGCTCCCGTTAAAAATTATTTTTCAAATATGGGCTTTAAGGTGGACGCAGAGGTACGTGACTGCGACATTACGGCAAAAAAGGATAACATTGTTGTTATATGTGAGCTTAAAAGAGGCTTTACAATTGAGCTTATGTATCAGCTTGTTGAAAGAAAAAAGCTAACGCCCTATGTTTATGCCGTAATACCAAGACCAAAGAATATGGGAAACAGAGCCTTTAAAAAGAAAATAGAGCTTTTAAAGGCTCTTGACTGCGGCTTGCTTGTTGTGTTAAACTCCACAAAAAGAGTAGATCTTGTCCTTGAACCCAGAGGTGAGGACACAAGTGCAAAAAAATACAGGCGCAGAGGTCTTGAAAAAGAAATAAGCACAAGAAAAATGTCACTTAACATTGGCGGACAGTCAAAAAGAAAAATTGTGACGGCTCATAAGGAAAGCCTTATTGCCGCCCTTTGCTACATAGAAAAATTCGGAAGCATAAAGACAAGAGATTGCAGGGAAAACATAAGAAATGTTGTAAAGAGAAATCATTACAATTACTTTGTAAGGCTTGAAAGAGGAGTATACACAATGAATGAAAGTGCAAAGACCCTCCTTTGTGACGATGATTATAAGGATATAGTTGAATATTACAGAAAAGAGGTTGAATTATGTTTAAAATAGGAAGAAATGATAGGTGCTGGTGCGGTTCGGGAAGAAAATATAAAACCTGCCACGAAAGAAGCGACGAGGAAAATCTTAAAAAATTTGTGGAGGAGGCATATCCTATGCCCGACAGAAGGCTTATACTTTCTCCCGAACAAATTGAAGGAGTGAGAAAAAGCGCCAAGGTTTCAGTTGCCATAATGGACGCTCTCGATGAATTTGTAAAAGAGGGAGTAACAACGGAGGATATCGATGACCTGGTTTATGAAATGACAACAGAGGCAGGGGGAATATGTGCGCCCTATAAATACGGTGACTTTCCAAAGCACTGCTGCACATCAATAAACAATGTTGTGTGCCACGGAATACCAAGCAAAAAAGATGTGTTAAAGAGCGGAGATATTGTAAATGTAGATGTGACTACAATTTTAAACGGCTATTATTCAGATATGAGCAGAATGTATATGATAGGCAATGTAAGCGACGAGGCAAGAAAGCTTGTTGAGGTCACAAAGGAGTGTATGATGGCGGGAATTGCCGCAGTTAAGCCTTACAGACCTGTAGGAGATATAGGAAATGTTATAAATGACATTGCCGATAAAAACGGATACGGCGTTGTAAGAGCATTGTGTGGTCACGGAGTGGGACTTGAATTTCACGACGACCCCATTGTAAATCATTACAGAACAAACAAAAAGTCAATGATAATGGTACCCGGTATGATGTTTACCGTTGAGCCGATGATAAACAAGGGAACCTGGGACTGCAATGTTTCAAGTGTTGACGGCTGGACAGTCACAACGGCAGACGGAAGTCTTTCAGCCCAATGGGAGCATACTGTGCTTGTGACAGAAGAGGGCTGTGAAATAATAACAATTAATAAGGATCAATATATTTAAGGCTTAAATATGTGTAAAAGGAGAGAATTGATATGATAAATATATGGAATGGTGAACCCTTAGGCTACAATAAGGAATATGATACCGAGCAAAATTTAAATAAACCTCAGCTTGAGGAGTTTGTAATAAATGACGGAAATAAGCACAGCTGCTTTCTCATAATCCCGGGAGGCGGCTACGATCACCTTTCAAATCACGAGGGTGCAAACGTGGCAAAAAAATTAAATGAAATGGGTATTAGTGCTTTTGTGCTATATTACAGAACCGCTCCATATTCACACCCAATATATTTATGGGACAGTAAAAGAGCAATGAGATACATAAGATATAATGCAGAAAAGTACAACATATACAGTGACAAAATAGGTGTAATGGGCTTTAGTGCAGGGGGACATCTTGCTTGTATGACTGCTGAAAATTATGACAAATACGAATATGATTTCATTGATGAAGCGGACAAGGTTTCAGCAAGACCAGACGCACTTTGTATGTGCTATCCCGTTGTAAGCGTCTTTGAGGAAATATCACATAAAAGATCCTCCGAAAATTTATGCGGAAGGGATACAGAGCTTAAAAAAGCTCTTTCAGGTGAAAGAGCCGTAAGGGAAAATATGCCCCCTGTTTTTATATGGCATACATTTGAGGACAAGAGCGTTGACTGCAGAAATTCTCTTGAAATGGGTGCTGCCCTTAAGGCAAAGGGACAGCCCTTTGAAATGCACATATTTACAGAGGGAAAGCACGGACTTGATCTTGCCGAAGGCATAGACGGTGCGGGAGAATGGTTTAAGCTGTTTATTAAATGGGTAAAGAGAAACAAATTTATGTAGTAAACAAAAATTGTCACGGCTTTAAAAGGTCTTGTTGTCTGCAGGGAGAGAATATGGAAATAATAAAAATAAATGAAAACAAGAAAAAATATATTGACCTGCTCCTCCTTGCAGACGAGCAGGAAAATATGATAGACAAATATATTGAAAGAGGAGATATGTACATATTAAAGGAAGAGGGCAGAGCAATAGGCTGCTGTGTTGTGACTAAAGAAGGGGAAGGCATATACGAAATAAAAAATTTAGCTGTTATTGAGGAAAGGCAAAAAATGGGCTATGGCAAAAGGCTCATTGAATTTGTGGAGGAGAATTACAGGGATTGCAGTACCCTATATGTTGGCACAGGGGAAAGTGATATGACACTGCCGTTTTATGAAAAATGCGGTTTTGTAATATCTCATAGGATAAAAGACTTTTTTACGGACAATTATGACAAGCCTATAATTGAAAACGGCGTTTGTCTTAAGGATATGGTGGTTTTAAAAAAGCTGTTAAATAATAAAAAACAATAAAAAAGCATAAAATGTTACATTTTAGCAATTAATACTTGCAAACAGTACAAAAAGGTGCTAAAATCTTTGGTAAAGATGTATTGAGTAAATTTGTTCCTAGGTTTTGAGAATGTTTTAAACAAAAAAATGAGCTTTAGGGACAGTAAAAAAAATAACTTAATTGTTATTAATATAAAGGGAAGGGTATTAATGCTTTATGTTTGCTAAAATTAATTCGTGTGCGCTTATGGGTATTGAGGGATATGGTGTTTCTGTCGAGGTAGATACAAGTAATGGTCTGCCTTCTTTTGATATTGTGGGACTTCCCGACAATGCCGTAAAGGAGTCTAAGGAAAGGGTCAGAACGGCAGTTAAAAATTCGGGCTTTGAATTTCCCGTAAAAAAAATTACTGTCAATCTTGCTCCCGCAAATACAAGAAAGGAGGGTCCCGCCTTTGACCTGCCAATAGCAGTAGGCATACTTGTATGCACGGAGCATATTAATGAAAGGGATATATCAGACAGCATAATAATAGGAGAGCTTTCCCTTGACGGAAGTGTAAGACCCGTAGACGGTGTTCTGCCTATGGTATATTCCGCATATGAAAAGGGATATAAAAAATGCTATGTGCCCTATGAAAATTCCGAGGAGGCTTCTCTTGTAAGAGGAATAGAGGTCATAGGCATAAGCAGTGTGTGCGACTTTGTGGATATTGTAAAAGGCGAAAAAGAGCCTCCTAAAATAAATATAGATATAGAAAGTATTTTTGCCGAAAATGTAAGCTATGAAAATGATTTTGAAGATGTAAAGGGACAGGAAAATGTAAAGAGAGCTCTTGAAATTGCGGCGGCAGGTATGCACAATATACTTATGATAGGTCCTCCCGGCTCGGGAAAAACAATGATGGCAAAAAGACTGCCTACGATATTGCCCGACCTTACATTTGAGGAAAGCATTGAAATAACAAAAATATATTCCGTATCGGGACTTATAAGGAACAAAAACGCTCTTATAAAGAAAAGACCCTTCAGATCTCCTCACCACACAATTTCAGGCTCTGCAATGGTGGGAGGGGGAAGAATACCAAAGCCGGGAGAGGTGAGCCTTGCCCACAATGCCATATTGTTTCTTGATGAGCTGCCAGAATTTCACAGAGATGTTCTTGAAGAACTAAGACAGCCTCTTGAGGACGGCAATGTAAATATATCAAGAGTAAACGGAACGATGACATATCCCGCTGATTTTATGCTTGTGGCAAGTATGAATCCCTGCCCCTGCGGATATTACGGATATTCGGACAAATGTACCTGCACTC
>JAUNPM010000077.1 GCA_030536675.1 Clostridia bacterium
TGCAAATTCAGCTTTCATAGCTTATACCCCCTTAAAGTTAAAATTTCTTGATTTTTGTTCTTTGTTCTTAAAATCATTATACTCCATAAAGGCTCTTCTCATCATTTGCTTTTCATCGTGGAATTTAAGCAAATAATAAGCCTCATGTTGCTTATAAAAGCCTGCGTCGGCAAAAAATTCTTCTGCCTGGGGCCTGCAATAAAATGAATCGGTAGTCATAAGGTACCAATGAACAGTTTTGTTTACAATATCATTGCTTCCTTTAAAGGTATACTGAGTCTTACCGATATATTTTATAATTTCAGCATCAGAGTCAGTTTCTTCTTTAACCTCCCTCAGGGCAGTTTGTTTATAAGTTTCGCCGCTTTCAACAGTGCCTTTAGGCAAAACCCAGCCCATATATCTTCCATTTTGGTTTTTATAAAGCAACAGAACCTTACCGTTATGGATTACTACGCCTCCGCAGCTGACTGCTTCTATCATAGCTTTACCTCCGATTCTGTTTGGCAAAATAACAAAAAAGTTACATATACCGCCTTTTTACCACTATAATTGTTTATAGTATATCACACTTCAAAGGTAATTTCAATAGATAAAAGCCAAATTTGACAAATTAACTTTAGTTTTACATTATTTTTTGTTAAATATTGTTAATGTATTCTTAGATCGCTGCCTATAAATTTAAAAATTTTAAAATTCCCCAATATCCTTGAAAGAACTCTTTCAGTATAAACAGCGCCTATATCCGTTACATCAAGGTTAGTTGAAATAAGCATTGATTTACCTGCTCTAAGCCTTGTATTTATTATGTCGAAAAATTCGGGCACTGTACTGCTGTTTACGCCCTCTGTTCCCAGATCATCAATTACAAGGAGATCACATTCCTCCAAAAGTCCCGCCGTTTCCCTTTCGGCATTGCTTGCGTTATTGAATCTTACATTAGTCATAGTTGAAAACAATTTGTAAGCACTCATATATATAACAAAATATCCCCTGTCCATAAGCTCCTTTGCTATACAATTGCACATAAAGCTTTTTCCAAGCCCCGAATGTCCGTAAAAGAGCATATTAAGAGGCTTGTTTTCAATGTTTTCTATGGCAAATACGGCTTCGCTTGTAATTTTCTTTATGTTTTCATAGGGAGAAATATTGTTCTCCTTTTTTTCCTTTGAAAACATTTCATATTTAAAATTATCAAAGTTTTCTCTTTCAAGTATATCTCCCAGATTTGATAACTGGTAATACTTTTGGGCGAGCTTTCTGTTAAAGCAGTCGCACCTTACTGTGCCCGTCATACCCGTATCACTGCATTTTTTACATTTGTAGGCAGGCTCAAGAGCCTTTTCATCCATACCTATGTTCTTTAATATATTCTGCCTTTCGAGCCTTAATTTATTACAGTTATTTTTAAAATCTTCAAATTTTTGCATATCCCCGTGATTTACGGCGCTTTTGAAAAGCTCTATTCCGCTTTTTTTAATTTCATCATCAATTTCACTTAATCTGGGTATGCTTTTGTAAAGAGTGCTTTTAAGCTGTTCTGATTTTCTTTCAGCCGCCTTTTTTTCTCTTCTGTACTCGTCAAATATTTCAGCATATATTTCATTTCTGTCCATTACTGCATATTACCCTTTCTTTTAAGTATTTCAGCAATTTCATCGGCACTGTACACCTTTTGGTTATAATTGTTAAACACGCCCTTTGGCTGCTGCATAGGCACAGTCTGCTTTGATGACTTTTTATTTAAAAATGCCGCCTCTGCATTTTCCACTTCCTTCATATTTTTATAGCCTGCATTATGCCAGGTTTCAAGTATTTTATTGCAGTATGAAAAAGCAGCCTTGCCTGTGTTTTCAACAGTTCTTTTTGCCGCCGTTTCAATAAGCTCCATACTTAAGCTCCATTCCTTTATCCACTTATCCATATAATTTCTTTCGGGAGCCGTTGCGGAACGGTCGCTTACTCCGAAAAATTTCAATATTTGTCCGTAATTGTTGTAATAGCTTAAATAATCACTTGCGGCTTCGCTTGTCAATATGCCCTTTTCCACCCAGTCAACAGCCGTCTTTTCCATATATCTTACTGACTTTCCGCTTTTGTAGCAAAAGCTTAAAAGAACAAGTATAACTTCAAAGGGCAGCTCAAGAGTTTGATACATCCATATTATAAGTTCCGTTTCTCTTGTTGAAAGGGTTTTGCCCTTTGTGCTCTCCGCCAGCTTAAGAAGCCCTCCCGCCTCGGGATCTCCGTTGATTATTTCATTTATATCGCTTGGCTTAAATACGGGTCTTTCAACAACTATCTTAACATTGTCTTTTTCCTTGTCGTCTTTTTTTTCATTATTGTTTTTTATGCTTTCACAGCTTAAAAATTCAATTACAGGCTCTTCTCTGCTTCCTGCCGTGGTTATAAGCCCAACAGACTTCCAATACTTCCACGCCTTTATTACGTCGCTTTCAATAATGCCGAATTTTTTTGCAATATCACTGTTTGAAACTGATATTCCCGATGCTGCACACCTGTAAGCATAAATATATATAAGAGAAAAAACAGAGCTTGGCACATCCGCCATATAATTATCTATAAAGTCATTTTCAATTGCCGTTACAGCATTACCGCATAAAAACTTAATACCGCTCACAACCACACCTCATAACAAAAAAATTGAAAAAAGCAAACTTAGTGCCTTTTATCTTTCAATAATACCATAACCCGACAACTTTTACAAGCATCAACAATATTTATTCAAAATATCCCATATTACATTTAAGCCCCGCAGATCTAAACTTAAAGCCCTTTATATGCTTCAATCTTTTTCAATAGTAATATATCCCGTAATCTCTCCGTAATTTCCAAGTACGTCCTTGGCATAGTACTTTACTTCATATTTACCGGGAGTTGTAGGCTCAATATCATAAGCCAAAAGATAATCAATGGGATTATTTGCCGTATCATAAGCAGTCACACCGTATCTTATTAATCCTGCCAGCTTTTCCGATGTCAGCCCCTCACTTGCCTTTACGCTTTTGTAAAGGCTCTTGTAATGAAACTTTACTCCTTCCGTTTTCCAAGGATTGTTTTCATTGGGGTCCGTTGGGTCCCAGTTTGGATACTTGGCGTTTACACCCAGCTTTATTGCCTTTGGTCTTACAAAGGGGTCACTTCCATTATCTATTATTTTGACCTCCGTACCAATGGGGCAATTGTCGTATATCCATTTTGCATCTGCCGCAGTCAGCCTTACACAGCCCATTGAAGCCGATGTTCCCAATTTATTGTATTCTTCCCACTTAAGTGTATCGGGACTTGTTGTTTTGTAATATACGGAATGAAAAAGTATATTTCCGTTTATTCGTGTTGCATATTGACCGTACACATTGCCGAACAAAGCACGCCACGTATATTTTTCTTTTGTTCTGAATGTTCCCGACGGTGTTCCGTTATTTGCCCCTACAGAGCATATCATTGCCTTAACGGGCTCATATTCTCCTTTGCTGTTTATTTTGTATATGGTAACGCAGTTTGTTGATTTGTTTACGGTAATGCTGTATGTATTTACATCGGCACCTGTAAATGAAGTGCAGAGCATACATATGCTCACAGTAAAAAATAACAATATAATTCTTTTCATAGGTTCACCTGCTTTCATATTCGCCTTTTAAAATTGCGGGTTCAGCCTTTAAAATATAAAAACATTTTAACTTTCAAGGACATTCCTTATATTTTTATTTTACCATATATTTGCAAATAACACAACTTAAAAGTAAGCCGAAACACCAAAGCCAATAAAAAGCAGACGGAACAAAATCGTCCCGTCTGCCATTTAAAATTTGTATATTAATATATATTAAATCAAGGATTTGTAAAGCTCCGTAATATCCTCTACGGAAGTTTCCTTTGGATTTCCGGGTCTGCAGGCATCGTCATAAGCTGACTGTGCAAGGAAAGGTATATCCTCTTCCTTTACAATTTCCTTTAAATTTTCAGGTATACCTACATCTGAAGCAAGCTTTTTCACAGCGTCAACAGCTGCTTTTCTGTACTCACTTTGAGTCATATTTTCAGTGCCCTCAACTCCCATTGCCTTAGCTATATCTCTGTATTTTTCTCCCGTTGCCTCTGCATTGTAAGCCATAACCGTAGGCAGTATAATAGCATTTGCTATTCCGTGAGGAGTGTCATAAAGAGCGCCCAAAGGGTGAGCCATTGAATGTACGATACCAAGACCTACATTTGAAAAGCCCATTCCCGCAATGTATTGACCGAGAGCCATACCCTCTCTGCCTTCCGGAGTATTTTCAACTGCACCTCTTAAATTTTTGGATATAATTTCTATAGCTTTTAAATGGAACATATCGGAAAGCTCCCAAGCCCCTGCCGTAATATATCCTTCTATAGCGTGAGTAAGAGCGTCCATACCTGTAGCAGCAGTAAGCCCCTTTGGCATAGATGACATCATATCAGGGTCAACAACTGCCACAACGGGAATATCGTGAACGTCCACACAAACCATTTTTCTGTTCTTTTCAGCGTCTGTAATTACATAGTTAATTGTAACCTCAGCTGCAGTTCCCGCAGTTGTAGGCACTGCTATAATTGGCACTGCTTTATTTTTTGTTGGAGCAACACCCTCAAGACTTCTTATGTCGGCAAATTCGGGATTGTTTATAACAATTCCTATAGCCTTTGCAGTATCCATAGATGAGCCACCGCCTATGGCAATTATGTAATCAGCGCCGCTTTCTTTATATGCCTTAACGCCCGTCTGAACATTTTCAATAGTAGGGTTAGGCTTAATATCTGAATAAATTTCATATATAAGACCTGCTTCGTCAAGTACATCAGTTACCTTTTTCGTAACATTAAATTTAATAAGATCGGGATCGGAACATACGAAAGCCTTTTTAAAGCCTCTGCCTAAAGCCTCGTCGGCAATATGCTTTATTGCTCCTGAACCGTGATAAGATGTTTCATTTAATATGAATCTGTTTGCCATAAATATCCCTCCGTTTTTGTTACATCATTATAATATAAATCTTTATGTTAATATTATAACACAATTATGCACCAAAACAAGAGTTTTTTTATTAATTTTTAGTTAATATTTCACAATCAGCTGTTTTCTTTTTTATTTAACCACATTTTTGCCGTTGCCTTTCCCCCTAAAATATGTCTTTGAGCCTTATGATAAGCAAGTATTTCTCTGACCCTTTCGGCAAGTCCCGAATCCACCTTAGGCAGTCTTTCAACCAGATCCTTATGACAGGTGGATTTTGATATGCCCCACACCTTAGCCGCCGCCCTTATTGTTTTTTTTGTTTCACAAATATATTTGCCTATTTCAAGACACCTTTCTTCAATATCGGCTCTCATTAAAAAAAGCCCTCCTTGTTCAACACTTATTGCATTATATGAACAAGTAAGGACTTTTAGACATTTATTTTTTATTTATTTAATTCCGCCAAAGCGGCTTCAAGAGCCTTTGAAACCTGATCGGGACAGGAGGTTGACTTCATTCCGCATTTTATTCCGTACATTTTCTTTGCTGCGTCCTCTGCCTTCATACCCTTCATAAGCACAATAAGCCCCTTAATGTTTCCGTCACAGCCTCCTGTTATTTTAACATCATTTATAATGTGCGTATTTTCATCTATATCAACAATTGTTTCCCTTGAGCACACGCCTTTATTTTTATATATGTACTGCATATTAAAACCTCCTTAAACAAAAAACAGACTTCATTGTGTGAAGTCTGTTAAGCGCGAGACGGGATTCGAACCCGCGGCCCTCGCCTTGGCAAGGCGATGCTCTACCACTGAGCCACTCGCGCATACAGCGGCTGAAAGAATCGAACTCTCAATTTTCGCTTTGGAGGCGAACGTTATACCACTTAACCAAGCCGCTTTATGTTGTCATCAACAAATAATATTCTATCACAACTATTTAATCTTGTCAACTGTTTTTTATATTTTTTTGCATAATTTTACACCCGAGCTTAAAACCCGTTATTCCCGACAATGTACCGAAAATTATCCCACCCATAATATCAGTAGGAAAATGCACACCCAAATACAACCTGCTTATTCCTATCAAAAAAGCAATTATGAGCAAAATAATTCCCTGCCTTTTATTATAGCAAAAGGCACATACAGATGCAGCAAAAGCAGCTGCCGTGTGTCCCGAAGGAAATGAGCCGTCTTTAGGAAGAGAAACAGCAATATTTTTAAGTATTTCCATATCCGCCTCAAAGGGTCTTGCTCTGTCAATAAAAGGCTTAACAATAACATTTACACTTATAAACATAATTATAAGACTTATTGCCATTGAAATGCCCTTAGCTCTTGTTTTGGGATAAGCAATAAGTATAGCACTTAAAACTATCCACATAAGACCGTAATTACCCAAGCCTGTTATTATTTTCATTGCTTCCGTCAAAATATCACTGTGAATATTTTCGAATATATATTTTATAAAATCGATTTCCCATTTCATATTTTTATAACCTTTCAAAAAACAGATAATACCTTAAAAAATTATTATATTTAATGATTGCTATTGACTTTTACATTAAAATTTATTAACATAGTATTGAAATATTTCAAAAGAAAAAGAGGCGATGCTATGAACATACTGTTTCTTCTTAAGCCAAAATCCACAATTATATATTTACCTGCCAAAAGCACCATACGTCAGGGCATTGAAAAATTTAAGGCTCACAGCTACACAGCTGTACCTGTCATAGATGACGACGGCAAGTATTTGGGCACAATATCAGAGGGTGACTTTCTCTGGAACATTGTAAATGAAAATGATTTTAAAATCAAAGATAACGAACATAAATACATTTATTCAATACTTAGAAGCAATTACAATCCACCCATAAAGGTTGATACAACAATGGACGAGCTTTTTGAAAAAATAACAAATCAAAATTTTGTTCCCGTTGTTGATGACAGAAACTTTTTTGTAGGTATTATAACCAGAAAAGACGTTATTAATTATTTAAGAGAGAATCAGGCTTAAGCCTGTTCTCTCTTCTGCGTGTCGATAAAATCGACACGCTTGCAAGAAATGATTGTCAGCACTTTCAGCTAAAGCTGAAAGCCGCACTGCGTGCGTCCGAATTACTTCTTTCGGTGCAATTTCAGCACTTTCAGCTAAAGCTGAAAGCCAGCCTACGGCTGTCAGATAAATCTTTC
>JAUNPM010000078.1 GCA_030536675.1 Clostridia bacterium
AGCCGTATCATTAAGTCCGTTTTTCAGCATTGCTCTTAAAAACTAGTATTGGTTTAACTCTGAAATTTTGTCAATTTCAGCAAATTTGTGCTTTACGTTTTTTTCAGCCTCAAGGCAAAAATCAAGTACTCTTTCATCTATACCAAATTCATTTAAAATATAATCCTTTAACATATTATTTTTCTCCCGTTATTTTTAAGGCAATAAATTTTGCGGCGTCCTCCGCATTTTTAAAATTGTCCATATCTATCCATATACCATTGCTCTGATGCCTGAACCAGGTAAGCTGTCGTCTTGCAAAATGTCTTGTATCCCTTTTAAGAATGTATATGGCATCATCAAGTGAATATTCACCCTTTAAATAGCCTATGATTTCCTTATAACCCAAGCCCTTCATTGAAACAAGGTTGTCGGGATATTTTTCTGCAAGCCCCTTTACTTCATTTACAAGCCCCTTTTCTATCATATTGTCTATTCTTTTTTCAATTCTTTCATAAAGACGTTCCCTGTCCATATTCAGTATAAAATTTTTCACATTATAAGCAGGCTCTCTTAATTTTTCCCTTTCATTGTATACAGAAAACTTTTCTCCCGTATCTCTGCAATATTCAATTGCTCTTATAACTCTCTTTACATTGTTTGGGTGAACAGTTTTTGCATATTCAGGGTCAAGCTCCTCTAAAATGCCGTGAACATATTCATTTCCCTTTTCCCTTGCCTCTCTTTCAAGCTCCGCTCTCATACCCTCGTCCTTTTCACCGGGTGTAAAGTCATTGTCATATATAAGAGCATTTACATAAAATCCCGTACCTCCCGCAAGAATAGGGATTTTATTTTTTTCATATATTTTATTTAAGGCAGCCTTTGCTTTTTTTTGAAAAACGGCAACGGAAAACTCTTCGTCGGGATAAAGCTCATCTATTAAATAGTGCTTTATACCCTGTTTTTCATCTTCCGTTATTTTAGCCGTTCCTATATCCATATATTTATATACCTGCATTGAATCCGCAGATATTATCTCACCGTTTATTATTTTGGCAAGCTCCACTGACACTGCTGTTTTTCCACAGGCAGTGGGACCCGAAACGGTAACAAGAATCGGTTTCATTTACAACACCTCATTTCCCATAATAACAATTATACTAAAACTTCCCCCTCTTGTAAATAATTTTTAAAAAAACGGCACATACTTCTAATAAGCATTTAAACGACTTGTTTCACTTACCTTAATAATGTTGTAACAACTCGTAAAAAATTATTTCAAAATTTAATATAAATGTAATTGAAAACGTAACAAAAATGATGTATTATACTATTATGGTTATTTTTGTAAATTTTTGGAGGTTATTATGTTTAGTAAAGACATTGGCATAGATTTAGGTACAGCCAATACGCTTGTTTATGTGAGAAACAAGGGTATTGTCATAAACGAACCATCAGTTGTAGCACTCGATACTATTACAGGAGAAGTATTGGCTGTTGGCAATGATGCTAAGGAAATGATAGGCAGAACACCGGGCAACATAACGGCAGTAAGACCTATGAAGGACGGTGCTATTGCAGATTATGCTGTAACTGAAGCTATGCTCAGATATTTTATATCAAAGGCATATCCCCAAAATCCATTTTCTCCCAAGCCACGCATTGTTGTGTGTGTTCCCTCAGGCATTACACCTGTTGAAAAACGTGCCGTTATTGAAGCGGCGGCAGGTGCGGGAGCAAAGGAAAGGCACATATATATTGTGGAGGAACCAATGGCTGCTGCTCTGGGAGCAGATCTTAAGATCGATGAGCCTGCGGGAAATATGATTGTTGACATTGGAGGAGGTACAAGCGAGGTTGCGGTTATATCTCTTGGCGGCATAGTTTCAAGCCGCTCTGTAAGAATAGCCGGTGATCAGTTTGATAGCTGCATTATTAATTATGTCCGCAACGAATATAAAATCGAAATAGGAGAAATAACGGCGGAAGAAATAAAAATATCAGTAGGCTGTGCATATTTGGATTTAAATTCCGAAATAAAGGAAATAACTGTGAAAGGCAGAGATTTGATTTCCGGTCTGCCCAAACCACTGACTATAAATTCACGTCAAGTACAAAGTGCCCTTGCAGATTCCGTAGATATAATTATTGACGCAATAAAGCGAACTCTTGAGGATACTCCTCCCGAGCTTGCAGCCGATATAATGGAAATAGGCATCTACCTTACTGGAGGGGGAGCACTTCTTAAAGGTCTTGACCGTCTTATATACAAAAAGACAGGTATGCCCGTTCACATAGCGGAGGACCCTCTTGAGTGTGTAGTTAATGGTGCCGGTAAAATAATTGACGATGTGGATATTGTCAATAAGCTTACCGCCGGCGACAAAAAAACACTTGCATAATAAAGCGTTTCTGATAATGCTGCGCTTTGTTTAAAAATTTAATACTATACTGAAAAGGTATGATGTTGTGAACAGGAAATTTAAAATTGTTTTAGTAACATTAGCCGCAGTTTCAATTGGCTGTGCAGGCTTTTCCTACAACAGAAAGGCCCCTACGATACTTGAAAATTCCTGCGGTTATATATTAACTCCTCTTCAGTCACTTAATTTCAGTATTGCAGACTGGTTTGGAGGTATTGCAAAATATTTTAAAGGCGTTTCAAGCCTTGACGCCGAAAACAAAGAGCTTAAAGCCGACCTGCTCGAAGCAAGAGCAGAGCTTAACCGCCTTAAATTAATAGAAGACGAAAATATACAGCTTGAAGCCCTTGTAAGGCTTAGTCAGGACAACTCTCAATATGAAACCATAGGCGCTAAAGTCATAGCAAAGGATCCGGGGAACTGGTTCGACTCCTTTATAATAAACAAAGGTACAAACTATGGTTTGGAAAAAAATATGGTAGTTATGAGTTCGGAAGGTCTTGTTGGCAAAATAAGTGAATGTGGATATAATTACTCTAAAGTAGTTTCTATAATAAATGATACCGATGCCGTAAGTGCCGAAAGCTTAAGGACAAACGACATCGGCTATGTAGTAGCGGATTTTTCGGAAGAATCAAAATGTAAAATGCAGTATTCCGACAAAAACGCCGATATTCTTGTGGGAGATGAGATAGTAACATCTCATTTAAGCGAGATTTTCCCCGAGGGCATAAGCATAGGTCACGTAAGCAAGCTTACCGTTGACCCTCAAACTTCAATTCAATATGCCATTATTGAGCCTTCGGTAGATTTTTCAAATTTAAAGTATGTATTGGTTCTTAATACCTCCTTTGAAAAAACTTTTGTTGAAAATACAACGTCAGAGAGCGAGGCACAATAGTATGAGATATATTTTTCATTTAATTGTTTCGTCAATTATTTTTATATTTCAGTCAACTCTCTGTGAATACATAGCAATAGCAGGCGTCAAGCCTAACCTTATGCTTATATTCATTGTATCGATAGCTTTTTTGCAGGGAGGAAGTGCAGGTCTTGTTTCGGGAATTATAATGGGGCTTTTACAGGATTGTTATTTCGGCCGTGTAATAGGCTGCAATTTATTTTTATACGGTGTGACGGGATATACGGCAGGCATACTTGCCGATAATTTTAATAAAGAAAATATTGCCGCACCGGTCTTTCTTACTTTTCTTGCAACGCTTTTTTATAATTTCGGATTTTATTTGCTTAATATTGTTTTAAAGGGATATACGGCATTTAATATATATATTGTTTTAAATATTCTGCCCGAAATTATATATAATATTATATTATCGTTTATAGTGTATTTCATTATTTACACCATAAATGCCAATTACCCCATAAGAACAAGTCATAAACACAGATTTTAACGGAACGGAATGTATATATGAAAGAATTACTGCAAAATATAACAAAACTTGAAAATTACAGGCTGTACGTTATGCACGGAGTTATACTCCTTCTGTTTTTTATTTTGGTGCTCAAACTTTTTTCTCTCCAGATAGCCAAGGGCGAATACTTCAGTCAAGAGGTCAATGGCACGGCACTCAGGGAGGTTGAGGTTGAAGCAGCACGAGGCACTATATATGACAGGTACGGACGGCCTTTGGCGATCAACAACACGGCTTACGCAGTCAGTCTTGACCCAAGTGTAGGCGTTGACAATTTAAATAAGGTTTTAAGCGATCTTATTGATGTTCTTGAAAAAAACGATGAAAAAATAGTTGAAACCCTTCCCATAACCTCATCACTGCCCCACGAATTTTTATTTGACGGCAGTGAAAGTCAGGAAAAAAGATGGAAGGAGGATATGAATCTTGATCAAAGCTACACGGCGGAGCAATGCTTCAATGAGCTTGAGAAAAGATTTGAATTAAGTGACGATATTGACAATGAAAAAGCAGGGAAAATACTTGCCCTAAGATGCGCCCTTTATAAAAGACGTTATTCAAAGTATATTCCCGTAACGGTGGCATATAACGTTTCAGAAAAAACACTTACCACCTTAAGAGAACAGGGCTCGTCTTTCCCCTGTGCTTTTATTGATACCCAAAGCAACAGAGAATATCCCTACGGTAAATATTTTTCACACATTTTAGGCTATATCGGCAATATTACCGATGAAGAGCTTAAAGAAAAATCCAAAGACGGATATTCAATAAATGACAATATAGGAAAAGACGGTATTGAAAAAGCATATGAAGATGATTTAAGAGGCACCGACGGAAGCCAGTACATTGAAGTTGACAGCTCGGGAAGAAGAATATCAACCATTGAAAACGAAGGGGTCAGCCCTTCTCCCGGCAACAATGTCTATTTGACAATAGATGCAGAGCTTCAAAAGAAGGCCTATGACGCTCTTGAGGACGCTCTTACGGAGGTACAGTTAGACAGACTTACGGGAGGAGCAGACTACGGCTACAGCGTAAGCGATGTTTTTGAATCAATGATTGAAAGCAATAACATAAGAATAAAAAATATTCTTAATTCAGCCGATGACACAACACAAGGTAAAATAAAAAGCTATATTTTATCACAGGATGAAAATGCTGCCTCAGACGTTGAAAAGGCACGTGAAATATTGCTTACAGGCTATAAGCAAAATGCCATATCAGGCTCACAGCTTTTAATTGCAATGTATGAGCAGGGACTTATTACAGACGATGACGAAATTATAACAAAGCTTAAATCGGGAGCTATAAGCTCCTCTACGGCTCTTATATCAAAAATGCGTTCTCAGGAAATAACACCCCAAATGACCGCAATGGATCCCTGTACAGGCTCCGTTGTTGTTAATGACGTTAATTCGGGAGATGTCCTTGCAGCTGTTACTTATCCATCTTATGATAACAATGAGCTTGTAAACAGCTTTAACAATGAATATTACATTAATCTTCAAAACGATCCCACTACCCCAATGGTAAACAGACCCTATCAGGAGCCCAGAGCACCGGGATCAACATTTAAAATGATAACGGCGGCGGCAGCCCTTGAGGAAGGTATTATAGGACCAAATACTACAATATATGACGAGGGAACCTTTACGGAAGCAGGCAAGCCCTATGCCCGCTGTTGGATAGGCTCAGGAAGCGGCTCACACGGTTATGTAAACGTGTCCGAGGCTCTTGAGGTGTCCTGCAACTACTTCTTTTACACAGTTGCCTATAATATGGGATCTGATGCAATTACTAAGCTTAACAACTATATGAGGGCTTTCGGTCTTGATAATCCTACAGGTGTTGAAATTTATGAGCTTTACGATTCTATGACTGATTATCCTTCACGTATTTCCTCTCCCGAATATAAGGAATATGTTGCAAAGCAAAGATATGAAAATCCTACGGCTTCCGATCTAAGATGGACTGCGGGAGATACAATAAGAACAGCCATAGGACAGTCCTCCAACAACTACACTGCCGCAACTCTTGCAAAATACATTGCAACTCTTGCAAACGGAGGCACAAGATACAAAAATCATTTTATGAGCAAGATAACAGATTCAAACGGCAATCTTTTAAGTGAATATGAAGATGTTATTGAAGAACAGCTTTCACTAAAGGAAAGCACTCTTGACGCAATATTTGAGGGTATGAACCTTGTTACAAACGGAGAAAAGGGTACTCTCAGAAATTCCTTTAAGGATTATCCCGTAAACGTTGCTGCCAAGTCAGGAACCGCTCAGGAATCACAAAAGCGCAGTGAACACACAATTTTTGTTGCATTTGCACCATATGAAAGCCCCGAAATTTCAATTTCGGTTTTGATTCCCTATGGCAACAATGCTTCAACTGCGCCTGCTCCTACAGTTGCCAAGGAGGTCATATCTAAATATATGCAGCTTGATACTACTGTTGAAAACAGGAGCTATGACGCATTAGTACGCTGATATGGTATTTTTATGGCATAAATTGTAAATTTATACATTAATTTTTGGATTTATTTTTTATCATAATTTTGTATATTGTGCTATTATTAGTGTATAAACAAGGGATAGCTTTTGTGTTTAGAGTCCCTGTACTTAGGAGGATACAAATGAGTGAAGTAATTGTAGTAACATCGGGCAAAGGCGGTGTAGGTAAAACAACCACCTCTGCCAATATAGGAACAGGTCTTGCTATGGCAGGCAAAAAGGTAGTTATGCTTGATGCGGATATAGGTCTGCGCAATTTAGATGTGGTTATGGGTCTTGAAAACAGGATCATATATGACCTCGTTCAGGTAATAGAAGGCACCTGCCGTTTAAAGCAGGCTTTGGTAAGAGATAAGCGCTATGAGGGGCTTTATCTCCTGCCTGCCGCACAGACCCGTGACAAGGATGCAGTCACGCCCGAACAAATGCAGAAGCTCTGCGACAGCATAAAAGAGGAAGGCTTTGACTACATTATTATAGACTGCCCCGCAGGTATTGAACAGGGCTTTAAAAATGCAATAGCTGCAGCAGATAAGGCAATAGTAGTCACTACCCCCGAAATTTCAGCCGTAAGAGATGCTGACAGAATTATAGGTATGCTGGAATCAAACGGACTTTTACATTCCCAGCTTATACTTAACCGAATACGAATAGATATGGTTGCCCGAAATGAAATGATGTCCCTTAGGGACGTGGAGGAAATTCTCGCCATTGACACACTGGGGATTATTCCCGATGATGAAAGCATAGTTATTTCAACAAACAAGGGAGAGCCTGCCGTAGCTGTTGAGGGCAGTCTTGCAGGTGAAGCCTACAGAAATATCGTAAGGCGTATTTT
>JAUNPM010000079.1 GCA_030536675.1 Clostridia bacterium
GAAATTGTTTGTATAAGGGAAAGGATGGCTCATAGCCTCAACATTTTCCGTATCAAGCTCATTTAACATATCAATATAGCCCAATATTTTTGTAAGCTCACCTTTTGCTCTTTCCTCTTCTTCCTTTGTAAGCTCAAGCCTTGACAATTCCTCCAGATATTTAATAAGATTATCGTCAATACCTGTTTCCGCAACATTAACGGTTTTATTCTCGCTTACGGCATTTTGGGAAACCTCACTGTATCCAATAAGTTCCAATATCATATTAAATCTTGCCTTGACTCCTTCAAGCATAGCTTCTGTAAGCTCAATGCCCGTATTTTCAACAAGGCAGGCAACCAATTTATCCTGAACAGACATAATTTACCTCCTTAAGGATTTAATCTTGTAGTATCTCTCGGGAACATAGATGTAGCCCTAATATTTTTCTCATCAAGCAGCTTCATAACAAGTCTTTCAAGACCCATACCAAGACCTCCGTGAGGCGGCACTCCGTATTTATGAAGCATTAAATAGCTTTCAAAATCTTCGGGATAAAGCCCTTTGAATATCATCTTTTTGACCTGCTCGTCATAATCGTGTATTCTCTGACCTCCCGTTGTTATTTCCATTCCCTTAAACAAAAGGTCAAAACTTAATGTATATTTTGGATCCTCGGGATCGTTCATAGCATAGAAAGGTCTTTTCTTAACAGGATAATGTGTTACAAAAACAAAATCACTGCCATAGTCCTCCTTAAACAATTCACCTATAAGTCTTTCTTCCTCAGGCTCTAAGTCATAAGGATCCTTTATTTTTCTGCCGTATTTTTCAGCAACCATTTCCTTTGCATCTCTGAATTTAACACAGGGGATAGTGTCAAATTCGGGGAGCTTGCAGTTCAGCTTCTTTAATACTGTTTCGTAATTTTCATTAAGATATTTAAAGCAGTATTTTAACATTCCCGTTTCCATATTTATAACATCATAAAAGCTGTTAATATAACCCATTTCAAAGTCTACGGAAACATATTCGTTAAGATGCCTTGCCGTATCGTGCTTTTCCGCTCTGAACACGGGAGCTATTTCAAACACTCTTTCATACACGGGAATAAGTGTCTGCTTGTAGGTCTGAGGTGACTGAGCAAGATAAGCCTTTTTGCCGAAATAATCCAGCTTAAATATATTAGCTCCGCCCTCTGCGCCTGCCGCAATGATCTTTGGAGAAAAGATCTCCGTAAAGCCGTTATCCTCAAGGTATCTTCTGAAACCTCTTACTATACCCTCCTGGAGCTTAAACACACTTCTTCTCTGTTCGTTTCTCAAAGTAACGGGTCTTATTTCAATTTCGTTTTCAAGAGCAATGTTAAGCTTTCTCTTGTTTATGCTTAAAGGCAGCTCTTCTTTCGGAGAAGAGAGCACCTCCATTTTATCAATTACGATTTCAAAGCCGTTTACGGCTCTTTCTTCATCTCTTACCTCACCTGTAACTCTTATGGCATTTTCGTCCATAAAAAGATGTCTTTCATTTTCTTCGATCTTCTTGTTATAAAGGCACTGAACAAGTCCGCCTATTTTCCTTATTATAACAAAAGCAAAATCGCCCATATCTCTCACATTGTAAATTGTACCGTGAGTTGTTACACATTTTTTCTCTTGGGGACTTAAAGCCTTGATTTCATCAATGGATAGATCCATAATCGTTCTTTCGCCTGTAGCCTTAACCATCTTTCTCACCTTTCCGTTTATATTGCGATAAAAAAACCGCCCCGAAACCTACGCAAAATAGGTTTCAGGACGGAATAAACCGCGGTACCACCTGACTTGACAGAAAACCTGCCCATCTCAAAGTATTTAACGCATACCAAACGTAATTCCGCTAATAAGCTCTGTTACCTTTCACGGAATAAGCTCCGAAGTGTTCTTTCATAAAGGAGTGCGCTTTAATGCTCTCAATCCACGGCATTAGATCCCTGTTCGTATTGCCTTTACTACTTTTCTTCATCACAGCCATTCATAATCTTAGTGCTTATTTTAACATATTTCAATTGCCATTTCAAGCACTTTTAACTATTATTTTCAATTTTATGCTATTTATGTGTTTATTAAAAACAAAGTAACACAACATAACTTTTTTTAATCCAACTCGTCAAAGGTATTAAATAGATTTATTGCCCCGTAGCCCCATATATTATTTGGCACGGGAGTATTGCTCTCCAAGGGCACAGCACCCTGTATCATATAGGATTTTATACTTAGTGTATTAATATTAAGATTATTTCCTCTTTCTATTCCCCACTGCAAAAGGAGTGCAGACACTCCCGCCGATATTGCGGCGCTTATTGCCGAAGAACCCTTTGAAGGTGCCACAAAATCAGGCTTTAGCATACCGTTTCTTGCAGGTCCCCTTCCCGAAGTTGATATTATTCTGTTATTAAGGGAATCGTATGCCCCCACAGACATTACATAGTGAGCCGTTGAAGGAACCGTTACTGTCGTTCCCGCAGATGGATCCACAAATCTTACTCCTCTTACCAATCCCGAAACGGGAAGCCAGCAGTCTATTTTTTCAAATGCGGTGCTTCCGTATACTCTCACCCTCCATATTCCGGGTATAGCTTTTTTTATATACACCGTTGTGAGCTGACTGCTTGTGCGGTACAGTGGTATTCTGTATTCTACAGTCACTGTTGAGTTTATTGTATTCAATGTGTAGGTATTGAAAAAATTATTTCTTGCCTCTATTCTGCCTATTTCGCTTCCTATGGGAGGAATAACTGCAATATCCACCTTTTCCGTTATGTTGCTCCACATCCACATCGTAAAGTTTTCACTGCCTTCACTTACGTTTATTTCTACATCGTGATACCCAACGTCATTATTTATTTCAAAGGACGTATGCCTTCCGCTTAGAGCTTCATTTCCCACTGCCGTTGTAACTGCCGTTCCGTTGCTCAATGCAACAGATGACAAGTAAAGCTCCAAAAGAGTTTGATTTTCGTGTCCTCCCTGATTTGTAACAAGCCCCACAACAGTTGAAAGAGGTCTGTTTGCCTCTTTTGCTTTTTGGGCAATAAAATCCGTTGCAAGCATAAGGTCTGTAGACTCAAATGCCCTTGCTCCTCTGTCCACTCCTATCATATTTTTGTAGTAATTGCTTGCTTCTCTCAGCTTTACTATTACAAGCTCCGCATCGGGAGCCACCTTAAGTGCCGCCTTTGCCAAATTTGTGCCGTGGAGAGTATCCCCCTCCATATATATATTTCCCTCATTTATCTCCTCTCTTGTATACTCCCTTCCAAAGCATACACTCTCGGACATTTCACTGTCGTCCTGTATCCACATTGAATATATTCTGCTTTCACCGTTTTCATATTTAAAAGCAGGATCATTTAAGTCTATTCCGCTGTCAGCTATGCCTATAAGCACACCACCGCCTCTGTAATCGGCAGGCAAATTCTGTACGCTTGACAAGTCCTCGGGTATAGAAACATCATCATTGTCAAAACTCATTATAAGAGGTGTACTGCTTCTTATGCCGTTTCCTATTTGTGTGTTTGTAATAAGCAACTCATAAGTTATCACAGGTATATAAAATATTACATAACTTCCGAAAACAAGCTCACATCTTGCCACGCTGTACCTTTCAAGCTCAAGCATAGAGCCGTCATTTTTGGAAATTATAATTGCAACATATTCATCAGAGCCTGATATTTCATTCATACTCATAGCACTTATTGCCCCCAAATTATCATATATATTTTTAAAACAAAGTCTGCCGTATCCCCATTCCCTGTTTGGATAAACATTGTTGTCACTTCTCAATGCATATTTTCTCAAAAGAGCTTTTATCTTTTCTCCGTACATATTTTCATCATTTTTATTGACAATTCCCCATTCCATAAGCAGTGCCGCAGTTCCCGATACAAAGGGCGCAGCTATACTTGTTCCCGAAAAATATCCGTAACCTCCCGTATTTGCCGCCGTTCTTATGTTTACTCCGGGAGCCACCAAATCGGGCTTTACATAAACCGCCTCTCTTGTGTATCCCCGCCCCGAAAAAGGAGCAAATGTATTATACTCCGAATTATAAGCCCCAACCGTAACGGCTCTGAAAGCCGTTGATGGTATTGTAAGTGTAATTTCAGCGTCACTTTTCAAAAAAACCGTATCCTCTGTAACGCCCTCGCTTACAGGCAGCCATATATCATATATATTTTCGTCCTCCGTTATAACTCTAAGCTGCCATATTCCCCTGTCCGTAAATTCCCTTCCCGTAAGCTCTATTATAACTCTCTCATCAACAGTGCTGGGAGTAGGTATTTCAATATTTACCGTTACATTTGTATTTCCCAGTATTTGGTCATATAAGCTGTCATTTCCGCTTAATACTCCCGTTGTGCTGCCGTCGGGAGCTATTATCTCATAGCTTGCCGAATATAAATAATTTTTATATAATTCAAGCCTTACACTTCTTAAGCTCTGTCCCACATTAAATTCAACGATCCCGCTTCCCTGCCCTCTGTAATGGTGGTATTTGTCACCTTCATTACCGCTTGCAATTACAATTGAAGCAACATTGCTTTCCGCAACACTGTCAATATACTGTTCAAAAACAGACTGACCATTATGTGACCCAAAATTCGTTCCATAGGATATATTTATAACAAAAGGCATATTCATTTCATTAGCCCTATCTGCAATAAATTTAATACCCCTCATTATATCGTCACTTGAACCTCTGCCTATGGCAACGGAAATTATGTATGCACCGCTTGCTGTTCCCGATGCTCCTGCAGCAACTCCCGCAACAGCCGTCCCGTGACCTATATAGTCATAAAAATCTATTCCGTTTCTTATTTCATCTCTGTTATATACTCTGTCATTTGCAACGTCCCATATGTATATTATCCTGTCCCCGAATTCTCTGTGATTATATGTAATTCCCGAATCAATAATACCGATTATAACCCCCTTTCCCGTAAGTCCGCTGAAATTTTCTCCTCCCACCGTTATACAGCTTTTTTCCTTTGCCTCTGCAAGCTGTGGATCTAATATTACGGGTATTTCATATTCTATAATATTTTTATCCTTTTCCACCGTTTCTATATCTGAAAATATAACGGCAAACTTGTCGGAAAGTCTTTCCACAACATTGTATTTGTCAATAGACCCTTCATATTTTACAATAATGTTATACAAACAATATCACCTTATGCTTTTATAAAATTATATTACATAAGTCATTATTTAATTACAAATAAAAAAGGCTGCATTTTCACACAGCCCAAATTGTAAAAACTTAATTTTACAAAAATTATAAAATTCACCACAGCCTGTCAATCATCGTAATATTCGTGATCCCCTTCATAATCATCTACGTGCTCGGTATAATAGTCCGCTTCATCAGCTTTTTCACTCATATGCTCCATATAATCTCCATAGCTTTCAAGGCTGTATCCGTCAGGTACCTTTGCAAATCTTCCGTAAGCCTCTTCAGAAACCCTAAGGGTAATATTTTTAACTCCTCTGTCATACCCGTAATTATATATTTCTCTGTTTTTAATGTCACTTAATATACTTTGAAATTCTCTGAAGCCGCTGTTATTTTCATAATCAAAATGATAGCTCATATCCATACGATATACTGTATATTTTGAATATTCTTCCGTATATTCATTGTATAAATAAGTATTATCATAAAATTCAATATACGGATCCCCTTCATATTTTCCGTAAAACTCTGCTTCAAGAACCGCATTATTTCCATTTAAGCTGCCGTCCTTTACAACATTGATATAACCGTCGGTGTAATAAATTTTTGCCTGATTTTCAGGGAGAGTCACTTCCACTTGTTTAATGTTGGTCTTATCACTGTCGGCATACTTATCGCCCATATAAGTAAAGCTGTTAAATTCAAATATGCACACAACACTGCCTACACCCATAAGTATAAGCCCCGCCGCAATACAGCTGCAGGCTATTGCATAAAACTTTTTCATTTTCCCGCCTCCCTTTTATTAAAAAATACAAGCTTTATTATCAAAGCAACTATTGCACAGCCCGTTAAATTGACCCCTAAAAGACCTATTGTAATACCCGCAAAGGGATAACCTACAATAAGCATAACAAGAGATGCACCAAAGCCTATCATAGCAAATATAAGTCCGAATAAAGTAGGTATAAGACACATTATTACAAACACCTTAATTGCAAATATACAAATGCTTTTTATAATATTTAAAAAGCTGTATTCGTTCCTATCTCCTTCAAAAAGCCTTCTTTCTCTCTTTACTCTTTTTGCTTTAGCATATACCATATTTGTATTTTCTGTGGTATTCTCATTGACCTCTTCTCTTTTTTCGCTTCCTTGGTTTGTGTATTTTTCTTTGTTTATTGAGTAATCAATAAATCTTACAAATATGTATATTACCGTAGGCACTGCAACGATTGTGTAAGCAATTTTAACAAATGACCTTATTATTAAGAAATTACCGAACATTCCCACAAAAAGCAGACATATTTCTCTGCCCAAAACATAGCATATCATAAGAACAAATACAAGCAACACAGCTTTTATAAAAAACATTAGCAAAGAAGAAAATCTTTGACCCAAAACAAAATCTCCCACACTTTTTATTGCTCCTGTAAATTTATGCAACACTCCCATTACGGCTTCTTTTACTTCACTTTCTCTCTCATTGTAATTTTCCTTATCATAATCAGGGTCAACATTATAGGCAGATAATATTTCTCTTACCAGATCCTCGGGATCTCCCAATGTTTCCACAGCTTCTTTTTCGCTCATTCCCTCGGACAGCTTGTTATTAATATGCTGAACGTATTCGCTTATAATGTCATCTCTTTCCTCCTTATTAAGTACGGAAAGTCTGCTTTCAACAAAATCGATAAATTCACTTTTATTCATATATGTCACTCTCCTTTATAAATTTTTCAACCTTACCAAAAAACTCGATCCATTCCTTTTTTAGTTTATTCATATATATTTTGCCCCCCTCTGTAAGGTGATAATATTTTCTGGGAGGTCCTTCCGTTGATTCTTTAAGATACGTTTCAAAATATCTTTCATTTGTAAGCCTTTTAAGCAAAGGATATATTGTGCCCTCATTTACTTCCACAATTTTTGAAACCTCCGCTACAAGCTCATATCCGTACATATCTTTTTTAACAACCGAAAGCA
>JAUNPM010000080.1 GCA_030536675.1 Clostridia bacterium
CACTCTTGCCCTTATGTACTGGGGCGCCTCTATAATGTGGTTTACTGATTCATTATTTGAATATGCCGAGCTTCACTCACAATTTTTCACACCCGACATTGAAAGTATGATAAACGACAGCTATTTGGGACTTTCCGCAGTAGCCTTAGGTCTTATTATTTGGCTTGTTATACTTCTTTCAAAGGATCCCAACGGTGTTTTAAAAAGAGCACTTTCAAAATAAAAGCAAAAAACTTCCGCAAAAGTAATAATTGCGGAAGTCTTTTTTACCTTATAACTAATTATATCAATTGTTTTTTTGTGGCTGTATAGCGTCAAAGCCCGTTTCCTTAGTTCTTATTCTCACAGCGCTTTTTATTTCATATGAAAATATTTTTCCGTCCCCTGGATTTCCCGTATAAGCCGCCCTTTGAATGGCGTCGATTGTTTTCTCCTCCCATTCCTCACTTGAAACCACGATCTCAAACTTGATCTTTGGAAGCATATTTATATCCACTTGGTGTCCTCTTACATATTCCACATAGCCCTTTTGAGTACCGCAGCCCATAACCTGATACACGGTTATGCCGTTTACTTCAATATCCTGCAAAGCCTTTTTAACATCTTCAAATTTATCTTCTCTTACAATAGCCTCAATTTTTATCATTTTAATTACCCTCCATTAATCAAAACCGTTAAATGACGGATATGCCGTTTCATTGTGCTCTGACTTGTCAAGACCGATAAGCTCCTCTCTCTTGCTTACACGCAAAGGAGTAAATATTCTTGTAATGCCCGCACATATTAAAGTACCTATAACAGCAATAACAATTGTTATTATAATACTTATTACCTGTGCCGTAAAGAGCCTTGTTTCACCAAACACAAGACCGTCCCATTCCGCAGCCGCATTTATTGAATTCATACCGAATATACCCGTAGCAATGCCGCCCCAAATACCGCCTATGCCGTGACAGCCGAAAGCGTCCAATGCGTCATCATAGCCAAACCTTTTCTTAACAAAGGCTATCATACAATAGCAAATTGGAGAAACAACAATACCTATTATAACAGCAGCCCACATAGGCACAAATCCCGCTCCGGGAGTAATTGCAACAAGTCCCGCAACCATACCGGTAGCCGCACCTACAAGAGAAGGCTTGCCGTTATGCATCACCTCTATTAGCATCCAGGAAACAATAGCGGCACCGCAGGAAGCGGCAGTTGTCATAAATGCGTGAGCCGCAAGCCCGTTTGCACCAAGTGCACTTCCTGCATTAAAGCCGAACCAGCCAAAGAGAAGCACACAAGCCCCAAAGGCAACCATAGGAATGTTATGTATTCTGTAAGACTGAGTTTCAAAGCCCTCTCTTTTTCCAAGTATAATGCTTAAAACAAGAGCGCTTATACCTGAGCTTATGTGAACAACGTTTCCGCCTGCAAAGTCAACGGAATGAAGCCAGCCTGTTCCCAAAAGACCGCCCTCACCCCAAACCATATGTGCCATAGGGTAATAAACAACAAATGACCACAAGACCATAAATATAAACATTGCCTTAAATTTCATTCTGCCTGCCGTAGCTCCCGTAATAAGAGCAGGTGTAATAATGGCAAACATCATCTGAAAGCCCGCAAAAGCAAGGTTAGGTATTGTGTCCGCATAAGGTCCGGGCTCCATACCCACATTTTTAAAGCCTATCCAGTCAAGATTTCCTATAATTCCCGCCGTATTTCCACTGAAAGCAAGGGAATAGCCGAACAATACCCAAAGGACTATTGCAACTCCCACAAGAAAGACAGATGACATCATAGTGTTCACAACATTTTTTCTTCTTACCAGTCCACCGTAAAACAAAGCCAGCCCCGGTGTCATAAAAAACACAAAAGCGGCACATATAAGCATAAAGCCCGTATCTCCTGAATTTACCATTTTAAATTCCTCCTGAAATTTTTTATTGTTTAATTTTATAACCGGTTAATTATTTAAGCCCTGATACATTACAGCTCAAGGCTTTTGTCCTAAAATTTGTGCTTTAAGACAAAAAAAGATGCCTGCCCTGTGGGCAAACATCCTTGTTTATTTGTATTATAGCACAACAAAAATCACAAGTCAACGCTTAATTTAATATATTGCACATTTTTTTGCGTTATATCACACATAGCTTTTGTGTTAAGTGTATCTCCCCTTTGTGACTTATGAAATTTCTACATATTATAAAACTTTCCTGTCTTTATTTATTTTTTATAATTTTTTCATCAAATAATTATTGATTTTGTATCTATTTTATAGTATTATAGTATTAGGTAAATAATTTATTATAAAAACGGAGGTTATTCCAATGGAAAAATTAAACAGACAACTTTTAACAAACGGCTTTAAGTTTAACGATGATTTAGCTAAGGGCAATGTTGCCGCTAAGCGTCCCGAAAAAGTAATTCAGTTTGGCGAGGGTAATTTCCTTCGTGCATTCGTTGATTATATGTTCGATGAAATTAATGCTCAGGGTTTATTTGACGGCGGAATTACACTTATTCAGCCTATTCCCGGCGGTGAATTTTTAAGAAATATCCTTAACGAACAGGAAGGTCTTTACACTCTTATTGCAAGAGGACGTGAAGACGGCAAGGAGGTTGCGGCAAAAAGACTTATTACCTGTGTAAACAGATGTATCAATCCTTATGAAGATTTAGATACATACAATGCCTGCGCTGAAAATCCCGAGCTTAGATTTGTTGTTTCAAACACTACTGAAGCAGGTATTGCATGGGTAGAAGAAGATTATGTAACAGACAAGCCACAGGATTCCTTCCCTGCTAAGGTTACAAACTTCTTATACAGAAGATTTAAGGCATTTAACGGCGACAAGGACAAGGGTCTTGTTTTCATTCCATGCGAGCTTATTGATGACAACGGCAAAACATTAAAGAAATATGTTGTAAAGCACGCAGAAGACTGGAAGCTTGGCGCAGACTTTGTTGACTGGATCGAAAACGCTTGTATATTCACAAGTACTCTTGTTGACAGGATCGTTACAGGCTATCCTCGTGACGAAGCTAAGGAGCTTTGCGAGCAGTTCGGTTATGAAGACAATGCCATCGACACAAGTGAAATTTTCCACACTTGGGTAATTGAAGGTCCCGCAGAGCTTGAAAAGGAGCTTCCTTTCCCTGCCGCAGGTCTTAAGGTTATTTTCACACCTGATGTTAAGCCTTATAAAAAGCGTAAGGTAAGAATACTTAACGGTGCTCACACTTGTTCAGTTTTAGGCGCTTTCCTTGCAGGTCACAATTTAGTAGGCGAATTAATGGCAGACAAGCTCTTCTATACTTACCTTGAAGATGCTCTTAACAACGAAATAATTCCTGCTATCACAAGCGAAGAGCTTACTCACGATGACTTAAAGGGCTTTGCCGATGCAGTATTTGACAGATTCCAGAATCCGTTTATCAAGCATAAGCTTCTTGATATTTCTCTTAACTCAACTTCTAAGTTTGAGGCTCGTGTTCTTCACACAATTCAGGAATACTATGCTCAGAAGAAGGAGCTTCCTAAGATACTTACATTCTCCTTTGCAGCTTACCTTGCATTCTACCGCGGCACTGAGATCAAGGACGGCGCTTTGATCGGTCACAGAGGAGAAGAAGAATATCCTATCAGAGATAATGCTTCAGTTCTTGAATTTTACAAGGACGCTTGGACAGGTATCGACGTTACTGACAAGGCAGCTGTTGCAGACCTTGTTAAGAAGGTTTGCGCTAACAAGGACTTCTGGCTTGGCAGTGACCTTAACACTGAATTAGGCAATTTCCCTGAAGTTGTTGCCGACCACTTATACAATATCCTTAACAACGGTGTTGTATCTGAAGTTCAAAAGGTTTTAGAATAATTACCTTTTTAAAAACATTTACTCGGAGGATAATATGAATACAAACAATGCTATTAAAATAAATGATAATGATAACGTTGTTGTAGCCCTTCGCAGCATAACTGCCGGAGAAGAAGTTTTCGGTGTAAAGGCAGTTGAAAACATCGACAGGGGTCATAAAATGGCCCTTGTAGATGTTAAAGAGGGCGAGAACATTATTAAATACGGCTACCCTATCGGCCACGCAACAAAGGACATCAAGGCAGGTCAGTGGGTGCACACTCACAACATTAAGACAAACCTTTCAGGTCTTTTGGAATACAGCTACGATCCACAGCTTAAGGACATTCCCGTTACAAGAGAATCAGAGTTTATGGGATATGTTCGTAAGGACGGCTCAGTAGGCATAAGAAACGAAATTTGGATAGTAAATACAGTAGGCTGTGTAAACAGAATTTCAGAGGCTATTGCCAAGGAAGCAAACAAGAGATTTGCAGGCAGAACAGACGGCATATTTACATTTACACACCCATTCGGCTGTTCTCAGTTAGGCTCAGACCTTGAAAACACACAGGATTTCCTTGCAGGTATGGTAAGACACCCTAATGCCGCAGGTGTTCTCGTATTAAGCTTAGGCTGTGAAAACAATAACTTAAACGAATTTAAGAAGGTTCTTGATAAGGACGGCTATGACGAAGAAAGAGTTAAGTTCCTTATTTGTCAGGAGCACGAGGACGAGGTGGAGGACGCTCTTGCAGAGATAGAAAAGCTTGTAGAGTATGCCGAAACCTTTAAGCAGGAGCCATGTCCCGCTTCAAAACTTGTTATCGGCTTAAAGTGCGGCGGTTCAGACGGTCTTTCAGGTATTACGGCTAATCCTCTTATAGGAAGAATTTCAGATATTATGGTAGCTCACGGCGGCACAACCATTCTTTCAGAGGTTCCCGAAATGTTCGGTGCCGAAACAATACTTATGAACAGATGCCAGACACCCGAGCTTTTTAAGCAGACAGTTGATTTAATAAATAACTTTAAATCCTATTTCATAAGATATAATCAGGAAGTATATGAAAATCCTTCACCGGGCAACAAAAAAGGCGGTATAACCACTCTTGAGGACAAGTCCTTAGGCTGTACTCAAAAAGGCGGTACCTCAAATGTAAAGGGTGTTCTCGATTACTGTGAAAAGGTACACACACCGGGGCTTAACCTTTTAAGAGGACCTGGTAATGATATTGTGGCAATTTCAGGACTTATGGCTTCAGGCTGTCACATTATACTTTTCTCTACAGGCAGAGGTACTCCCGTAGGCGCTCCCGTTCCTACAGTTAAAATCGCCACAAACTCAGAGCTTGCAGCAAGAAAGAGCAACTGGATAGACTGGAACGCAGGCAGACTTGTAGAGGATAAGGAAATGGATTCTTATGCCGAAGAATTTTTCCAATATATTCTTGATGTAGCTTCAAACAAGATAAAAACAAAGAATGAAATAAATGACTACAGAGAAATATCTATTTTCAAAGACGGTGTAACATTATAATTTGAAAATTCAAATTATTGTTATATACAAGAGTATCAGGCTGAATTATCAGCCTCTTCTCCATTAAAAATTTTCAATCTACGGAGGATATTAAACAATGGGTTTTATTGATGAAAACTTTTTATTAAAAACTAAAACAGCACAGAAGTTATTCCACGACTATGCAAAGGCTCAGCCTATATATGATTTTCATTGTCATCTTAATCCACAGGAAATTTATGAAAACAAGAATTTCGATGATATTTCAGACGTTTGGCTCGGCGGCGACCACTACAAGTGGAGAGCAATGCGTTCTTTAGGTGTACCTGAGGAAGAAATAACAGGCAAGGACGCAGACAAGCTCAATAAGTTTGTTAAGTGGGCTGAAACCATTCAGTATGCTATCGGTAATCCTTTATATCATTGGACACACCTTGAATTACAGAGATTTTTCGGTATCTACGAGCCTTTAACAAAGGACAACGCTGTTGAAATACACGATAAGATAAACGAAATGCTTGCTAAGCCTGAATTTAGAGTAAGAGAACTTATTAAGAAGTCAAACGTTAAGGCTATCAACACAACAGACGATCCGGCCGATTCACTTGAATGGCACAAGAAAATAGCTGCCGATGAAACAGCATTTAAGGTATACCCTGCTTGGAGACCCGACAAGGCTCTTAACATTGATTCACCTGCTTATTCAGCTTATATTAAAACTCTCGGTGAGGTTGGCGGCAAGGAAATAAAGACCTTTGACGACTTAAAGACTGTTCTTTTAAGCAGAATGGATCTTTTCGACGAATTAGGCTGCCGTGCTTCAGACCACGCCTTCACTTATGTTCCTTTCAACAAGGCAAGTGAAGCCGAAGTTGATGCAATTATCGCAAAGGCACTTTCAGGCGAAACACCTTCAAAGGACGAGGCTGAAAAGTACAGAACAGCTCTTATGCTCTTCTTAGGCGAGCAGTATTCAAAGAGAAACTGGGCTATGGAGATCCACTTAAACATAAAGAGAGATAACAACACAAGAATGTTTGAAAAAATGGGTCCCGATACAGGCTTTGACTGTATTTCAGACTGGTCAACAGTTGAAGGTCTTACAGGTCTTTTAGACGCTTTGGATTACAACGGCAACCTTCCTAAGACTATCCTTTTCGCAGGAAATCCTGCCGACAATCAGGTATTCGGTACTATTCTCGGCTGTTTCCAGGGCACTGAAGCTGCTTCAAAGATACAGTTCGGTACTGCTTGGTGGTTTAATGACAACAAGGACGGTATGGAAGCTCAGATAAAGGCTCTCGGCAATTTAGGCGTTCTCGGTAAGTTTATCGGTATGCTTACAGACTCAAGAAGTTTCTTATCTTATCCAAGACACGAATACTTCAGAAGAATACTTTGTAACATTATCGGTGAATGGATAGAAAACGGCGAATATGCCGATGACATTGAATTTGCAGGTAAAGTAGTTGAAGATATTTGCTATAACAATGCTGCCAAGTACTTTAATCTTGACTAAATTTGATCTCAATTGAATTTATTTACCTAAACATTTTAAAGAGGCAGGCAACTGCCTCTTTATGACTATCAAAAACTATTTTTATTATAAAATCTAAATAATTACATTATACAACGTTCAGTTAGCGTCGCAGACTTTAATCCGCAGGTCGAGCTTTGCCCGACCGAGGACAGGAACTTTTCTGTAAACAAGCTGGTTTTGACAGCTTGTTTGCGGAAAACTTGGTAGTTCCTTCCTTAGCTAACTGAAA
>JAUNPM010000081.1 GCA_030536675.1 Clostridia bacterium
CCGGGGTGATAAAAGTCTGTGCATTTATAACAAAATTCAGCTATATCCGACAAAACAATAAATCCATGGGCAAAGCCTTCGGGTATGTAAAATTGTTTTTTATTTTCATCGGAAAGCTCCACACCAAACCACTTACCGTATGTCTTTGACTGGCTTCTCAAATCCACGGCAACATCAAAAACAGTACCCTTAACAACTCTCACAAGCTTACCTTGAGGATATTCCTTTTGGAAATGCAGTCCTCTCAAAACGCCTTTAACGGAACTTGATTGATTATCCTGAACAAACTCCATATTAAGTCCTGCTTCTTCCATATCCCTTTTATTGTAGGTTTCCATAAAGTAGCCTCTTGCGTCACCGTGAACCGCAGGTTCAATTACGCAAAGCCCCTCTATATCACACTTAGTAACTTTTATCTGTCCCATTTGTATTACTCCTTTATTTCATATAAATATCTTTTAAGAGCATCCTTCCAATCAGGCAAGGGTTCAAATCCCATTTTTATGATTTTACTTTTATCAAGTCTGCTGTTATATGGTCTTGCTGCCTTTGACAATCCATATTCCTCCGTTGTTACCGGTACGACCTTTGTATCATAGCCCGCCTGTTTAAAAATTTCACAGGCAAAGTCATACCAAGATATATAACCGCCCTCATTTGTCACATTATAATATCCGTACTTTTCACTTTCAACCATATCCACAAGAAGCCTTGCAAGGTCATAAGTATAAGTAGGTGTACCTATTTGGTCATTTACAACTCTTACCGTATCATATTTTTTACCAATGTTAAGCATAGTCTTTATGAAATTATTTCCGTTTTTGCCAAACACCCATGCTATTCTTACAATAAAATACTTATCGGTAAGTTCTCTTACGGCAAGCTCACCTTGAAGCTTTGTTCTTCCGTATACATTTAAAGGACTGTAGTTTGTGCAATCAGGATCCCAAGGCTCTTCACCCTGTCCATCGAAAACATAATCGGTACTTATGTATATTATCTTAATATCAAGTTCTTTGCATACCTTTGCTATATTTCTTGTTCCGTCAGCATTTACTGCACTTACCTTAGGTATGTTTTCTTCATCTTCCGCAGCATCTACAGCCGTCCACGCAGCACAATGTATCACTGCATCAGGCTTTGCTTCCTTTATAACTTTTTCAACAGACTTACTGTCGGTTATATCCATTTCTTCAATATCTACACCTATTGGAGTATGACCTCTTTTTTCAAGCTCATTTACAGTGTCATATCCAAGCTGTCCCTTTACGCCTGTAACCAATACTCTCATTTTACGCCTCCGATTATATAATTTACAGAAAACACTGCATTGTAAAGCACATTGATCTATCTGTTACCATACATTTTTTCGTAGTAATTCTTATATTCGCCTGAAATAATGGTTTCCCACCATTCCTTATTATCAAGATACCACTTTATTGTTTTCTTTATACCATCGGCAAACTTTGTTTCAGGCAGCCAGCCCAATTCATTATGAATTTTTGTGGGATCAATAGCATATCTCATATCGTGACCTTTCCTGTCTGCAACATAAGTAATAAGGCTTTCAGGCTTATTCAATTCTTTACAAATTATTTTTACAATATCGATATTTGCCATTTCATTGTGTCCGCCTATATTATACACTTCACCTGTTTTTCCCTTGTGTATAATAAGATCTATAGCCTTGCAGTGGTCTTCCACATAAAGCCAATCCCTTACATTTTCCCCCTTGCCGTACACAGGCAGGGGCTTATCGTTTAAAGCATTTGCTATCATAAGAGGTATAAGTTTTTCGGGAAAATGGTAAGGTCCGTAATTATTTGAACACCTTGATATAGTAACAGGAAGTCCAAATGTCCTGTAATAAGCAAGAACAAGCAGATCCGCAGATGCTTTTGATGCACTGTAAGGGCTTGAGGTATGGATCGGTGTTTCTTCCGTAAAGAACAAATCAGGTCTGTCAAGAGGCAAATCACCGTAAACCTCATCTGTAGAAACCTGGTGGTATCTTGTTATGCCATACTTTCTGCAAGCGTCCATCATAACCTGAGTACCCATTATATTTGTTTCAAGAAAAACAGATGGATTTTCTATGGAACGGTCAACGTGGCTCTCAGCAGCAAAATTAACTACAATATCAGGCTTTTCTTCTTCAAAAAGTTTATATACAGCTTCTCTGTCTGTAATACTCTCCTTTACAAATCTGAAGTTAGGATTATCCATAACAGATTTAAGCGTTGAAAGATTACCTGCATATGTAAGACAATCCAAGCATACAATTCTGTAATCGGGATACTTATTCAGCATATGAAAAATAAAGTTACTTCCAATAAACCCGGCTCCGCCGGTCACAATAATAGTCATATTTATCTCCTTAAAATTTTCTCATATTTATTAATATAAATACTTTCCGTCATAAACCTTCTTTAAATGCTGTCCGTAAGCGGACTTTCCGTAAAGCTTGGCAGCTTCAAGCAGCTTTTCTTTGTCTATCCAACCGTTTCTGTAGGCAATTTCTTCTATTGCGGAAATCATAATGCCCTGTCTGTCCTCAATTACCTTTACAAATTCAGCAGCCTCATTTAAAGCGTCAACGGTACCCGTATCAAGCCATGCAAATCCTCTGCCCAATGTTACAACATCAAGAGAGCCTTCTTCAAGATACATCTTATTAAGATCCGTTATTTCAAGCTCTCCTCTTTGAGAGGGCTTAACATTTTTAGCTTTTTCAACAACAGTATTGTCATAAAAATACAAGCCCGTTACACAATAATTTGACTTGGGATTTTCCGGTTTTTCTTCTATTGAAACCGCTTTCCCCTTTTCATCAAATTCCACTATTCCGAATCTTTCCGGATCTTCAACATAATAGCCGAATACGGTAGCTCCCTTTTCCTTTAATGCCGCTTTTTTAAGTATTTTTCCAAATCCGTTGCCGTAAAAAATATTATCACCCAAAACCATAGCACAGCTGTCGTTTCCTATAAATTCTTCACCTATTAAAAATGCCTGCGCAAGTCCATCTGGACTTGGCTGGACCTTATAACTTAAATTTATACCAAAATTGGAACCGTCACCTAAAAGCCTTTCAAAATTAGGCAGATCAACGGGAGTTGATATTATCAGTATATCCTTTATTCCCGCAAGCATAAGCGTTGACAGGGGATAATATATCATAGGCTTGTCGTAAACAGGCAAAAGCTGTTTACTTGTTACCATTGTCAAAGGATAAAGTCTTGTGCCCGATCCTCCGGCTAAAATAATTCCCTTCAAGTTTATCACCTCATAATTTAATTTATGTATATAGTAACTTTACGTTGTTTTACGCAAATATACATCATAGACTAACAATTACCTATTATAAACAAAGCTCCCATTTTTTCATTACAGCTTATAGTATAGCACATTTCAAAAAAAAATCCAACTATTTATTTGCAAAAAAAATCATTTCGTCAAATACGGTTAAAACTAAAAACGTAACAATAATTTATTATTAAAAATCAACAAAAAAGGTATTTCATATTATAAATACGAAATACCCTTTGATTTATACACTATATTAGTCTACAGTCACAATTGTTTTTTTGTTGTAAGAACCACAGCTCTTGCAAACTCTATGAGGCATCATAAGCTCTCCGCACTTACTGCATGCTACTAAAGTAGGAGTAGCGATCTTCCAGCTCTGAGCCTTTCTCTTATCTCTCTTAGACTTAGACATCTTGCCCTTAGGACAAATTGACATTTCCATACACCTCCTTGATTACTGAATTAATCATCATTAAAAAGATTTAACAACTTTTCAAATTGTGGATTAACATAACCCCTGTCACAGCCACAATCACCGTCATTTAAATTATGACCACACTTAGGGCATAAGCCCTTACAATCATCGGAACACATAACCTGCATAGGCAAATTAAGTATGATGTTAGCTATGACAGCAGGTTTCAAATCGATTTTCTTATCCGAAAGCTCCCAAATCTCCTCTGAATCAGGTGTTTCCGAAAACACTTCATTCAAATCAAAATCAAGTTTGGTTTCAAAAGCCTTAAGACATAAGTCACAATTCAAATTCAAAACCGACTCTACCCTGCCCTCGACAATATAATCATTACCTTTGCGAAAGACTTCACCGTCAATTACCGCATAAATTTCGACCATACCGCCGCCTCTGGAAAGTTCCAAGTTCTCATTAAAACTGAACTTTTCCCTTTTATCTGCAAGGTATTTAACATCAATAAGCATAAAAACACTCCTGTTCCGCAGGAATAGTCTGCCTATTCCGTAAAACCGAAGAATACAATTCTTCGACAACACATCAAATGATATTATATCATTATGCTTATGCTTTGTCAAGAATTTTTTAAATAAATATAAGCCAAAAAACAGAATAGGAGTCGATATTAAAAACAACTCCCGTTCCGTTTTATTTAAACATTATTGAAAGCACAAATTATTTACTTAACAATTCCATTGTATCCTGAGCAATCATTAATTCCTCATCTGTAGGTATTATAAATGTCTTAACTGAGCTTCCCTCGCCTGTAAAGTCAATGTCTTCACCACGGAGCTTATTCTTTTCAGCGTCGATCTTAACTCCAAGGCATTCAAGATATTCACATATAGCAGCTCTGTGACCGCCATTGTTCTCACCTATACCTGCCGTAAACACAATAGCGTCGCAACCGCCTAAAGCTACATAATAAGCACCGATAAACTTAGCGATCTGATATCTGAACATATCAAGAGCAAGTTTACATCTTTCATCGCCCTCATTCATACCTTCTTCAACATCTCTGTAGTCGCTTGATCTTCCTGTTACGCCAAGAATACCTGACTTCTTATTCATAATAGTATCAATTTCATCGGGAGTAAGATTTTCCTTCTTCATTAAGTAAGGAACAATTGCAGGATCAATATCACCGCATCTTGTACCCATTTCAAAACCTGCCAACGGAGTAAGACCCATTGTTGTATCAATAACCTTACCGTCCTTAACGGCAGCAATAGAAGAGCCGTTACCCAAGTGACAAGTAATAACCTTGCTGTGTTCAGGATTTCCAAGCATTTCAATAGCTCTCTTAGAAACATATCTGTGGCTTGTACCATGGAAACCATATCTTCTTACATCATACTTTTCATAGTACTCATAAGGAAGAGCATACATATAAGCCTTTGCAGGCATTGTCTGATGAAAAGCAGTATCAAACACGGCAATGTTAGGTACGCCCGGCATAAGTTTTTCACAAGCCTCAATACCCATAAGGTTAGCGGGATTGTGTAAAGGACCTAAATCAAAGCACTTTCTTACAACAGTCTTAACTTCCTCTGTAACTATACAGGACTTTGTAAAGTACTTGCTTCCGTGGAGCACTCTGTGTCCAACGCCGTTAATTTCATTAAGGCTTTCAATAACGCCGCACTCAGGATCAACAATCTTATCCATAACAAGCTTAATAGCCTCGTCATGATTAGCTAAAGGCTGTTCAAACACAACCTTATCCTTGCCTGTAGGTCTGTGCTGAAGATTAGAGCCTTCAATACCTATTCTTTCAACAAGTCCCTTAGCAAGAACTTCATTGTTGTCCATATTATATAACTGATATTTTAAAGATGAACTGCCGCAATTAATAACTAAAATTTTCATATTTTTCTCCTTAAATAATTTATTACTTTTCTGATAATTGAGCCTGTACTGCCGTCATTGCAACAACACCTACAATATCCTCAGCAAAACAACCTCTTGAAAGATCATTTACAGGCATTGAAAGTCCCTGTAAAACAGGACCATAGGCTTCAGCCTTAGCTAATCTCTGAACCAGCTTGTAACCAATGTTACCTGCTTCAAGGCTTGGGAACACAAGAGTATTTGCGTGACCTGCAACCTTGCTGTCAGGAGCCTTTAATTCGCCTACGCTTGGAACTAAGGCAGCATCAAGCTGCAATTCACCGTCAAGTTCAATGTCAGGGAACTTTTCATGAGCAATTTTAACAGCCTCTGCAACCTTTGTAACATCATCGTGCTTTGCACTGCCTTTAGATGAGTAAGAAAGCATTGCAACCTTAGGTTCTCCCCCTGTAAACATCTTAAATGATTCTGCTGAAAGTCCCGCAATTTCAGCCAGCTTAGCTGAATCAAGGTCAGTATTTACCGCACAGTCTGCAAATACAAAAAGACCATTGTCGCCAAATTCACAGTTAGGAACTTCCATAAGGAAGAAGCCTGAAACAGAGCTGATACCCGGCTTAGTCTTTAATAACTGTAAAGCAGGTCTTATAGTATTGCCTGTAGAATGACAAGCACCTGAAACAGCACCGTCTGCGTCACCGCACTTGCACATAAGACAAGCGTAGTACATATAATCCTTAGTCATCATTTCTTCAGCAGCCTCAGGTGTAACACCCTTCTTGCTTCTTAATTCAACAAACTTATCAATATACTTTTGTCTGTTAGGATCAGTAAAAGGATCCACAGTTACAGCTCCCGTTATATCATAACCCTTGCTGTTTTCAGCGATCTCTTCGGGAGTACCGATAATCACAAGATTAGCAATACCCTCCTTTAAAATCTGTTCAGCAGCTGCAAATGTTCTTTTGTCCATTGACTCCGGCAAAACAATAGTTTTTTTGTCTGCCTTAGCTTTAGCCTTAAGGCTGTCCATAATACTCATAATTTTTTCTCCTTTCGTGATTAAGTAGAGTAAACACTCTTATCTACTTTAATTATAACTCCATTAGCAAAATTTCACAATATCTTTTTTTGAAATTTTGCAATTTTTTTGTATTAATGTTTATAAAAGCAATAAAAGTCTGTAAAATCACCCTAAGGTAATTTATCAGACTTTTTGCACTTATATCCCTGTCGTAAATAATACATTTTTTTATAACATTACCCTTTTCTTCCCTTTTTAATTATATCCTCCAATATATTACAGGAAACCAATATTATTTTTTCACAGCCAGCTCCCCCCTTCAAAACACAGCAATTCATATTTCCAAGCTCTTTATTAAATCTTTCCGCCATTTCAAGTCTGTAATAAGAAACGTCTTCACACATTATGCCTATTATCATTATGCAGGCTATAAGAACACCGCAGCAGC
>JAUNPM010000082.1 GCA_030536675.1 Clostridia bacterium
ACATCTGCTCAATGAGGTCTGAATTAGGAAGAGAAACAGTTTCAGCTTATGCTGCTGCTAAGGGCGGTTTAAAGATGCTTACAAGAAACATCTGTTCAGAATACGGTGAATATAACATTCAGTGTAACGGTATCGGACCGGGTTATATTGAAACTCCTCAGACTGCACCTTTAAGAGAAATTCAGCCTGACGGTTCAAGACATCCTTTCGATCAGTTTATTATTGCTAAGACGCCAGCTGCAAGATGGTTAAAGCCTGAAGAATTAGCAGGTCCTGCAGTATTCCTTGCTTCTGAAGCATCTGATGCAGTAAACGGTCACATTTTATATGTAGACGGCGGTATCCTTGCTTACATCGGCAAGCAGCCTAAATAATAAGATCAGTTCATAAAAAAAAGCCTGTCCCCAAAGGACAGGTTTTTTACATTATATCAGCCAAATCACTAAACTTTTCAATTTTAAAATCATAACTGTCAACATTTCCAAAGCCATACTCGGCATATACAAAAGGAATACCTGCGTCTGCGGCGGATTGCCTATCTCCCTGTGTATCTCCTATATAAACAGGATTTTTCAAATTATTTCTTTTAATAATAATTTTATTGTTTTCACCCTTTGAAAGTCCGGTTTCTTCCGCACAAAGTTTATCCTTGAAATACTTGCCCAAGCCGTTTCCTTTATAAAAGCTTTCAATATACCCATTTTGACAGTTACTTACAATATAAAGTTTATACTTTTGAGATAATATCTTTAAAGTCTTTTCAACATCGTCAAAAAGCTCTCCGCCTTCTTTTGAAAGATACTCACATTCAAGGACGCAGCACTTATCCATAAGCTCTTTTCTTAATCCCTCATCAGACTCCTTAAAAAGCTTTCTCCCTATTTCATCGATTTGCAAGCCCATACAGCCTTTAAGCTCCTCAACTGTCACAGGTTCCTTTCTTACCTTTGGATACTCCTTTAAAATAACATTCCAAGTCTTGCATATAATTTTTGTTGCGTCCCAAAGAGTTCCGTCCAAGTCAAATATAAGTCCGTCAAACATATTACACCTCAAATTTATTAAAGTTAAATTCCGAACACAGTTTTCTTACTCTTTCATTATCCTTTGTCACCTGCACTGCGGGATCCTTAAGCCAATGCTCCATTACATCGGCATCTTTTAATATTTCATCAAATTCCGTATGGATCTGTTCCTTATGACTGTGATAATATATAGCTTCATAAATTGTTTCTATCTCTATTTCAGACAAAAACTTACATTCCTGCAAAAGTATTTTTACAGCCTCGGCACTTTTTCTTGCGTGATCCTTTCCACTGCCTGTCCTGTACTTTTCATAATCGTGCAAAAGCCCCGCCATATAAGCAAGCTCCGCATATTCCCTTCCGTGACCTCTTTTGAGGGCAATTGTGCAGGCAAAATCGGCTACTCCGTACAAATGCACATATCCGTCCCTCCTGTCTGCAAGGTTTTCTATTCCCAAAAGCATATTGTCAACTATTCTCTTTATATCTTCAAGTCTGCTCATTTTATTACCTCATAAGTAGATCACTGCTGTTTTATTTTTTCATCAAGTTCATTAAGATAGATCCATCTGTCCATTTTAGCCGCAAGCTCATTTTCAAGCTGCTCCTTTTCTTCCGAAAGTGTCTGCAGCTTTGAGTACTGACTTGCACAGGCACTCATTTCATTTTCAATGGAACTTATTTTCTCCTCAATGAAAGCTATATCCTCATCAATGGTTTCAAATTCCTTTAACTCACTGTATGACATTTTTAACTTCTTAGCACCCTTGTCCCATTTTTTACTTTCCTTTTTTTCTGCCTTTGAAATATTTTCCTTTGGCTTTTGAGCATTTAAGTAGTCAGTGTAGCCACCTTCATACTTCCTTAGTTTTCCGTCGCCCTCAAAGGCAAATATTCTGTCCGCACATTTATCAAGAAAATATCTGTCGTGACTTACAATAATTACCGCTCCGTCAAAACCGTCAATATAATTTTCAAGTATTCCAAGAGTTTCAATATCAAGGTCATTTGTAGGCTCATCAAGAAAAAGTATGTTTGGAGCTGACATAAGCACCTTAAGCAAATAAAGCCTTCTTCTTTCTCCCCCTGACAATTTGCTTATAGGTGAATACTGCATTTCGGCATTAAACAAAAATCTTTCAAGCAGCTGTGATGCAGACAGCCTGCCGTCACGTGTATTAATATACTCACCAACATCTTTTATGTAGTCGATGACTCTCTGTCCGCCGTTCATACTGTCGTTTTCCTGTGAAAATATACCTATCTTTACAGTTTCTCCCATCACAACAGAACCCTCATCGGGATCAATTTTACCTATAAGCATATTTACAAGAGTTGATTTCCCACAACCGTTACGTCCTATTATGCCTATTCTGTCATTTTTAAGAATAATATAGCTGAAATTATCAATTATTTTTCTTCCGTCATATGACTTTGATATGTTTTCAGCCTCAATAGTCTTTCGTCCAAGTCTTGAAGAAAGCCCCGCAATTTCAATGCTCTGCTTTTTTTCGGGTCCTTTCATTTCGGATATTTCTTCAAATCTCTCAAGTCTAGCTTTTTGCTTTGTGGATCTTGCCTGAGCACCTCTTCTTACCCACTCCAGTTCAGTCCTTAAAAAATTTTGCCTTTTTCTTTCGCCGGCAATTTCTCTTTCCTCTCTTTCGGCTTTTAACTCAAGAAATTTACTGTAATTTCCCTCATAGGTATACATATTGCCCTTATCAAGCTCAATAGTCTTGTTTACTACCCTGTCAAGAAAATATCTGTCGTGAGTAACCATTAAAAGAGCCTTTGCAGTCTTTTTTAAATTAGCCTCAAGCCACATTACCGTTTCATTATCAATGTGGTTTGTAGGCTCGTCCAGTATAAGCAGGTCCACAGGTGATATCATAGCAGCGGCAAGAGCAATTCTCTTTCTCTGTCCTCCCGACATATTACTTACATTCATATAATAATCACTTATTCCAAGTCTTGTAAGTATGGACTTTGCTTCACTTTCTTCCTCAGGCGTATTTATACTGCACATTCTCATCATATAGTCAATAACAACTTCATCCTCATTAAATACGGGGATCTGAGGAAGATAGCCCACCCTTAAGCCGTTCATTTTAATTACCGAACCGCTGTCGGCATCTTCTTCCCCCGCAATTACTTTAAGCAGCGTTGACTTTCCCGTGCCGTTTACTCCGATAACACCTATTTTATCATTGCTGTCAATACCAAATGTTAAATTATTAAAAATCACCTTTTCTCCAAAGGTTTTGCATAAATTTTCAACAGATACCAAATTCATTTTTAATAAGTTCCTATATCTATACTTTCAATAATAATATCTTCCGTTGGCTTATCATTATCACCTGTTTCAACAGAAGCAATTTCATCAACAACATCCATACCCTCATATACCTGCCCGAAAACAGTATATCCAAGGTCAAGTGAAGGATAACCACCGCCCATTGTTTCATAAGCGTCTATGACCTCCTGTGGAAAGACCTGTTCAATAGTAAGGTCATTTCCGTCCTTTCCCTTATAGGTTATCTGACCTAAAGAGCTCTGTGTTGCATATACACCTGTTTTGTCAACGGCCTCAAGCTGCTCTTTCCAAGAAGAGCCTTGTGTATTCTGTACAATATAGAACTGACTTCCGTTAGTATCAGCACCTGCATTAGCCATACAAAGAGCACCTCTGAAATTTCTCAGATCCAATGAAACTTCATTTTCAAAATCAGTGCCCCAGATACTTTCTCCGCCCATACCTGTTCCTTCGGGGTCACCGCCCTGTATCATAAAATCATTTATGACTCTGTGGAAAGTAACTCCGTCATAATAACCGTCTTTAGCGTGAGTTACGAAATTTTCAACTGCCTTCGGTGCATAATCAGGGAAAAACCAAACCTTAATATCGCCCTTATTCGTGTGTATTGTAGCTATGGTATCACCCTTCTGCACTCCTTCAAGCTGAGGAAGCTTAGAAAACTCTGGGATCCCCTCATCAGCTGCGCTGTCATTTTGTGCGCTTTGCTCTTCCGTTGTATTTTCGGTTACCGCTTCCGTTGTGTTTTCATCAGCTCCGCTTGTATTACTGCAGGCAGCAAAACTTAAAGCCAAAATTCCGATCATAAAACTTACGGTTAATTTTCTCTTCATTTTAATATCCCCTTTAAAAGCTATTTGGATATAATATCCATTCCTTTAATGATATTTAATTATTCATTTTTTGTCAAGTAAAAAAGTTTAAACTAAATAAAATTTTAATAAAAGATTACAATATATGCCCATCTATAAATTTTCCGAAACCATTGCACAATTTTTTTCACACACATTTTCATTTTGCAGTGCATAAAAAATGCTGTCGGCTATTATTTCGGACATATTCATAACAACAGACAATCTTGTGCTCTGAAGCTGCATAATTCCGTTATGGCTCCATTTATTTACAATTCCCGTTATTGAAATGTCACCTATCTCACTTAATTTTTTAGATATTCCCGCACCGGGGCTTATGGCTCCCTCCCATATGCTCAAGCTGCCTATATGACTGTATATGCCAAGACAAGCGTCAATTGCAAGCACAAGAGGTTTGTCAAATCTTTCATAAAGAAGTTTTATTTTTTCGTCTATATTTACGGCGTGAACAGGTGTGTCAATTGTTCCCATAACATTTTTCATACCCATTCTTACAAGCCTTGTGCCAACAAGAGGTCCCAGTGAATCTCCCGTTGCCCTGTCCGTTCCTATACAAAATACCGCAATGGAATTATGCTTATTTCTTTTTTTTTGTATATATTCTTTTATACTTTCGCACAACACAATTCTGCAATTACTGTCGTATGCCGAAATATACAGTTTTTCATTAAACACCATACCACCTCTGTAATAATATAAACAATATTAACTTTAAATATGTACACTTGAAAAATTTGAAAATATTTGTTTGTAATTTCCAATTTTTACCAACACCCTTTGACATAATACTGTTTGTCCATCTGTTATTATTTGTACATAAATCATAAAGGAAAACGTTTAATATCGTTATTCCAAAGAAAGGGTGTTTATATGACTAATGAAGAAACTAACAATCTGCCAAACAACGTTAAGCAAATAGGCAGTATATCCGACGGCAACAGAATTTATCTTGAGGATTATGCCTGCACTTATCTTGAACAATATGCCGCTTCCGAGGGCGGAAGAGAAAAAGCCGCCGTACTTGTAGGCAGAAATCTCACAATTAACGATGACAACGTACTTTTCATAAGCGGAGTTATTCAAGGCAAATATACCGTCCAACGAAACGGTATGGTTGAGCTTACTGAAAAGAGCTGGCAATACGTAGAAAAGCAGATCAATTTATATTTTAAAGACAGTCAGGTGGTAGGACTTGCCTATGTACAGCCGGGCTTTGAGGATTATATAAGCGAAAAACTCTGCACATTCCAAAAAAATAATATTACAAAGGGCTTGCAGGTATTATATATCACAGATCCTACGGAAAAAATCTCAGGCTTTTATAAATGGAACAACAATGAAGAAGTTTTCGGCGCAATAAAGGGATACATAATATACTATGAAAAAAATGAAGGTATGCACGAATATATGCTTGAAAACAAAATAAAAGAGGACAAGCCCGAAAGAGCTCCCGAGCCTGAAACAGAGGTTGAAGACGCAGGTGCAAAAGCACGTGCCGCAGCCGTTTCAAAGCCCATAAAAAAGGGAAAGCACTATGCTTCCATTGATCAAAGCAAAACAGTAAATCTTTTCGGAAGCGTAAGTTTTGTTATGCTTCTTGTTTGCTTTATAATGGGTGCGGGACTTATACAAAACGATGACAAGCTCAATGAACTTGAGGCACAGTTTGCAGCCCTTGAAAACGAGTTTCAAAGCAGCAAGGAGGTTTTTGCATCATATCAGCAAAATGCGATCACAACAGAAGCAACAACATCAGCCGAAACCTCAACGGAAGCTGTTACGGAAAATGTCACGGCACAGCAGTCTGCCCAACAACAGACGGAAGCCCCTTCACATACCGAATATACAATAAAAGAAGGCGACACACTTATAAGCATAAGCAAAGCCCGTTACGGCGATACATCTAAAGTACAGGAAATAAGAGAGCTTAACAATATTGAAAACGATACAATAGTTGTAGGCAAAAAAATTCTTCTTCCGTAGGTGCCAAGCTATGACAGATATAAATAACGAACTGGCGGCAGCTCTTGCCCATGAGATCAAAAATCCCATTTCCGTAATTAAAGCAAATGTAGACTTTCTTAAGCTTTCATACGGCTCTAAGCACGGTAAATGCTTTAATATCATTGACAAAGAGCTTAGTAAATTAAGTACAATTATATCAGATTACACAACAATACTGAGTCCCGACATAACAGACGAAATTATATTTCCCGAAGATCTGATATATGATGTAACAGATGAATTTTCACTTATAAATGATAAAAGTATCGATTTTACATTTGATATAGAGCCCGATATATCCATAAAAGGAGATTACAGGAAACTTTCAATACTTCTTTTTAACATTTACAAAAATTCAACAGAGGCTATAAGCGCATCGGGTGAAATTCATACAAAACTTTTCAATATTGACAATTCAACGGTAATTGAAATTGCAGACACAGGCTCCGGTATACCACATTATCTTGAAGATAAAATAGGCACGCCTTTCCTTACAACAAAAGAAAACGGCAGCGGACTGGGACTTGTAATATGCCAAACCATTGTTAAAAACCACAATGGCACAATGAATATTGAAAACACCGAAACAGGCTGTAAAACAACTTTAAAATTTTTTCACAATTGATATTTTTCCCCTTTTAGGTTATACTGTACTTATATAATTTTAAGAAAACGGAGAAACTAAAATGGACAGAATGAAAGAACTTATTAAAAAATTGAACAGTGCTTCAAAAGCATATTATCAAGAGGATAGAGAGATCATAAGCGACTTTGAATATGATAGGCTTTATGACGAGCTTGTGTCGCTGGAGAATAAAACAGGAATAATTCTTTCATCAAGTCCCACCCAAAAAGTAGGACATCAGGTATTAAGCTCACTTAAAAA
>JAUNPM010000083.1 GCA_030536675.1 Clostridia bacterium
CAGAGCCGTCAGCATATGCAAAGTATCCCATTAAGAAAGGTATGGTTCCCGAAAGCGGGATTTTAGCTCCTGCAATTTCTTCATCACCCGAAAAAGGCAGGATACTTACTGAAAATGCAGTTTCAGCCTTTGTTGACATTATTTATAAAGAATATAAATAGGAGGTTGTTTTATGGACGGAAACTATGTAATCACAATAGCAAGACAATTTGGCAGTCTTGGCAGAAAAATAGGAAAAAAACTTGCAAAGGAACTGAACATTGCCTACTATGACAGAGAATTAATAGAAAAAGCGGCAGAAGCTATGGGGCTCCCAATGACTTCCGTTGCAGGATTAGACGACAAAATGTCAGGCACTTTTCAAAAAATGCTGTATCCTCTCGGAATAAGCTCTTCCTCAACACAATCAAAACTTTTTGAAACACAGAAAAGCATAATTTTAGATGCAGCAAACACAAGCTCCTGTGTTATTGTAGGTCGCTGTGCCGATTATATTTTAAGCGAACATCCAAATGTATTAAACGTTTTTGTTTATGCGGATTATAAGCAGCGACTTGACAACTGTATCAACGATTTGCATATTTACTCTATTGAGGCAAAAAAACTTTTAACGGACGTAGACTCCGCAAGAAAACTTTATCACAAATTTTACACGGGCTATGACTTTGACAGTATTGACAATAAACATCTTATGGTGGACAGCGGTGCTTTTGGTATTGATGGTTCTGTAGAGCTTATAAAAAAAGCCGCAAAAATAAAATTTAATTTTTAATAAAAAAGGGTATCAAACAAACTATGAATTGATACCCTTTATTACGGCATAAAAAATTTGACCGTAAATGTGAAAATTATTAATTTATTATTCTCTCACAAAATATAACTGTATAAAAATATTTCTTTACATCTTTTCTCTTGTTATAACTCCTCCGCCCAAAACATACTCCTCATCATAGAACACAGCCGCCTGTCCCGGTGTAACGGCTCTTTGAGGCTCATCAAAAACAGCCTCTATATAATCGCCCTTATGCCTTATTATGCAGGGAGCTTTTTTCTGATTGTACCTCAGCTTGCCGTAACATCTTACTTCACCTTCTATTTTTTCGTGACCCATATAATTATAATGTTTTATTAATACATTATTTTTAAACAGATCCTCATTTGTACCTATAACCACCCGATTGTTTTCCCTGTCGATCTCGGTTACATAAGCCGGTATGCCTAAAGCAATACCAAGTCCTTTTCTCTGACCTATTGTATAATTTGTAATACCCTTATGTCTGCCTATTACATTTCCGTTCATATCCACAAAATCACCTTGAGAAATAACAGCATCACTGTTCTCCTTTATAAATTCCCCATAATTTCCGTCAGGCACAAAGCAAATATCCTGACTGTCAGGCTTATTGGCAACTCTAAGTCCTATTTTCTCGGCAATTTCCCTTATTTCACTTTTTTCATAGGCTCCGTCGGGCATAAGAGTTTTTGAAAGCTGTTCCTGTGTCAAATTATAAAGAGCATAGCTTTGATCTTTATTTCCCGCAGTTTTTATTGTATATCTTCCTGTTACCGGGTGTCTGACAATGTTTGCATAATGTCCCGTAGCTATATAATCGGCTCCAAGCTCCATTGCTCTGTGCAAAAGAGCCTCCCATTTAACATATCTGTTGCAGGCAATGCAGGGATTTGGAGTTTCCCCCTGTAAGTATTCTTTTACAAAATAATCAATAACACTTTCCTTAAAAACCTTTTTAAAGTTAAATACATAATGTGGTATGCCTATTTTAGCCGCCACAGCTCTCGCATCTTCCGCTGCCGTAAGTCCGCAGCAATTACCCTCTGAATCTTCACCTTCCCAAAGCTGCATTGTCACACCTATAACATCATATCCCTGTTCCTTTAAAAGATATGCCGCAACAGAAGAGTCAACGCCTCCCGACATACCCACAACAACCTTAGACATATTTTTATACCTCCGTATATTTCAATAGGGCTGCCGAAAACGACAGCCCTTTAAAATACTTTTAATATACAACCTTATTAATATTCTTCTTCGGGAACCTCTTCGTGTTCACTTATGTCATTAACAGGCTTTTCAAGCCCTTCAATAACTATACCGTTTTTTTCTGCATAATCCCAAAGAGCAGCGTGAAGAGCCTCTTCCGCAAGACAGGAACAATGTACCTTAATTGGAGGAAGTCCGTCAAGTGCCTCCATAACAGCCTTATTTGTTATTTCCATTGCCTCTTTAATTGTCTTTCCTTTTATAAGCTCGGTAGCCATTGAACTTGTTGCAACAGCAGCACCGCAGCCGAAGGTCTTAAATTTAGCATCTTTTACAATACCGTCCTCAATTTTAAGATAAACCTTCATTATATCTCCGCACTTTGCATTGCCTACTGTACCTACGCCGCTTGCATCTTCAATTTCGCCCACATTTCTGGGATTCATAAAGTGATCCATAACTTTTTCGCTGTATTGCATAATTATTTCTCTCCTTTGTTCTTAATAAATTCCTCGTATAAAGGTGACATCTGTCTTAATCTTTCAATAATAGGCGGAATTTCCTTTATTACATAATCTACCTGTTCTTCTGTTGTAAAGTGACCCATTGACAATCTTACAGAGCCGTGAGCCTTTTCGTGAGGCAGTCCGATAGCCAACAATACGTGTGAAGGATCAAGAGAACCACTTGTACAAGCACTTCCGCTTGATGCACATATACCCTTGTAATCAAGCAAAAGCAAAATGCCCTCACCTTCTATAAATTCAAATGAAATGTTGGCATTTCCCGGAAGCCTGTTTACAGGGTGTCCGTTTAATCTTGAATAAGGTACTTTTTCAAGTATTTCTTTTATAAGCTTATCTCTTAAAGCCGTAAGCCTTGGTATTTCCGTGTCAAGCTCCTTTGTCGCAAGCTCTGCGGCAAGTCCCATACCCACAATACCGGGTACATTTTCCGTTCCCGCACGTCTTCTTCTTTCCTGGGCACCTCCGTGAATAAGAGGATTTAATTTAATGCCTTTCTTTATATAAAGAGCACCTATTCCCTTAGGACCGTAAAATTTGTGACCGCTCATTGAAAGCATATCTATATTCATTTCTTTTACATCTATTTTAATATGTCCTACAGCCTGTACTGCATCTGTATGGAAAATTATTCCGTTTTCACGTGCAATTGCACCAATTTCCTTTATAGGCTCTATTGTACCTATTTCATTATTTGCAAACATAATTGTAATAAGAATTGTGTCTTTTCTTATTGCATTTTTAAGATCCTCAATACTTATCATACCATACTCATCAACAGGCAAATAAGTTACTTCGTATCCCTTTGTTTCAAGATATTCGCAAGTATGAAGCACTGCATGATGTTCGATACAAGACGTTATTATATGCTTGCCTTTGTTTGCATAGCTTTCAGCAATTCCTTTAATAGCCCAGTTATCAGCCTCTGACCCGCCTGCCGTAAAATAGATCTCATTTACCTCCGCATTAATGGCATTTGCCACCTGCTCTCTTCCGTGCTCAACTGCATTTTTATTTTTCTGTGCAATTTTATATATACTTGAAGGATTTCCGAAACTTTCGGTAAAATACGGTATCATAGCTTCTGCGACCTCAGGTCTTACCTGTGTGGTGGCAGCATTGTCAAAATAACATTCCATTTTCTTCTCTCCTTATCAACATTATTTATTTTCTTCGGAACAATCTCCGTTTAAAATACTGTACAAACTCATATTATCGGCGGCTTCCGTTACACTGTCGCTAAGTTTTGCCCATACGTCTTTTGTTATGCACGAGCCGCAGTCACCTGTTCCGCAGGTTCCGTTTTCTGAAAGACATTCCACAAGCTCAAGAGGACCCTCCACAACTCTCAGAATATCTCCTACTGAAATATCTTTTGCACTTTTAGCCAAAATATAACCGCCGTTTGCTCCTCTTGTGCTTTTCACAAGTCCTGCTTTTTTAAGGGGTGCAATAAGCTGCTCAAGATAACTTTCACTCAAATTGTTTCTCTCTGCAATTGTTTTAAGAGAAACACAACCGTCCTTGCAATTAGCCGCAATATCCACCATAGCTTTTAATCCATATCTTCCCCTTGTGGATATTTTCATTGAAATCACCATCTCTTTAATATATTTCCGAGTAATTCCCTCGGCATTTGTAATCATACCACTTATAAACTCATATGTCAAGTATAAAATATGTTTTCTGAACACTTTTTTTAAAACAATGTATTAGTTTGATCTAACTTAGTTAGCCTGAATTAATTTTTTACATTAAAAAAATGCCCAGAGACGGAATTGAACCGCCGACACGAGGATTTTCAGTCCTCTGCTCTACCGACTGAGCTATCTGGGCATAATAAACAATATTAAGTTTAACAAAAAATATGTTACCACAAATCCTTAAATTTGTCAATATTTTTTTACTAAAAGTTTCTGCCCAATTATGTATTTCAATTGAATTTTTCCCTTACATACCTTGTAATTTATCATTTATATTACATATCTCATTAAATTATTGAATTAAAACGGGTATTATATTATACTAAAGATGACTTTACGAAGGTGGAGATTGCAAATGAGAAAAATAATTATATTTATAATAACGCTTATGCTTACAGGATGTATCACTTCAAACGATTACGCCGTAAAAATAGGAAACGAAAAAATAAGCAGAGGAGAATACCTTGTTTACCTAATGGAGCAGAAAAAAAGCTTTGAACAGCAGGGCGGAACAGACATATGGGAAGCGGACTTTGACGGAGTAAGCGCTGAAGATGTTGCCAAACAAAATGCCGTAAACACTCTAGTAATGGTTAAAACCGCCGTTAAGCAAACTGCCGAGCTTGGTATTTCCCTTACTGATGAGGACAAAAAAAATGCCGAAGTTCAGACACAAGAGCTGTTAAACGATTTTTCCGATGAGGACCTTGAGAATTTGGATCTTACCGAAGAAAAAATTTACAAAATTATGGAAGAGGTTGCGTTACAGCAAAAGGTTTATGCCTATGTAACAGACAGCTACACTGTAAATGAAGCGGAATTTAATGAATACTTAAATCAGTATTATGCAGAGCACAAATCCGACTTTACAAAATATATGATCAAAGAAATATTTTTACAGCCCGATATATCAGGCACAGAAAATAAGGAATTAATAAATGACGCTTATAACAAAATAAAAAACGGAGCTTCCTTTGACTCCGTGTTAAAAGAGCTTTCACCTGAAAGCAGTACTGACGCTTTTGAAATGGATACAAGCCTTTACACTGAAAACACATTAAACCAAATATATTCCCATAATAAAGGGGACAGCTTTTTGGTTGAAGACACAGACGGTTATCATATTTTTTATATTGAAGATATAATAAGCAGCTCCTTAGAAAGTATAGAGCCACAAATCAGAGAAGCCTACATTAATGATAAAAAGCAATCAATATATCAGGCTCAAAACAGAAGTTGGCAGGGAGATATTACCGTTGAAAAAAATGACGCTGTATGGAACAATATTACAATAGTGAAAGATAATCAATAAATAATTTTTAACATTTTTAAAACCGCTGATTACCTTGTAAGATTTCAAAGGTAATTAGCGGTTTGTTATATAACTATATAATTTTAAATTTCATTTTCATAAAGAGGATCATTAGTAGTTTTATAAGCGTCTGTAAGGAATTTACCATATTCAACATATGAATATTTACCTGTTTTATTATTCAGTCGCAATCTTGCACACAACAATGTAACCTGATACAAGAATGCCCTCTTGCCTGCGGGGACCTGAATACTTATTGTTTCCGTTTGACTTTCTGACCACTGATTTGTAAGTGAAGTATTGAACCCGAATTTAGCACCTAATTTAACGACCTCAGCACTAATTTCAAAGTTTATTTCAGTTGAAAAACTTACTGTTGATTCTGTCATAAAACCACTTGTTATACTCTTTGTATATGAAGATTCGGCTTCTGACATAGTATTGTCCACAAATCCCACCTTTTGAACATCAGATGCATAAAATACCATAACATCTGCATACTCCGTATCTGTTTCACAGGGGACTGACTTAATAAAAGTATCCATTGTAGCAGGAGGAAGAGTATCAAACACTTCAACTTCATTAACAATGCTGATTGAACTTCCCAATATACAATTTAACATTTTATTTCTGCCGAGAACCATCTGATAATGCTTATCAAGAGTTTCCGTATCCGTATAAAGTGCAGATCTTGCATTTACATCAAGAATAGTTTCGTGTTTTGCATTTTTCTTCTTTTCCTTATAATTTTTTATTCTTAATCTCCATTCACAGGTGACAATTCCCAATCCGTCACAGCTTCCGCTTTCCGGATCATAATTCATCAAAAGAGTTATAACACGGTTATTGCTTACATCATAATCAGATGAAAACGAGCTTTCATTAATTCCGTTAAGTGCATTTGAAAATACAGCCTCCAATGTGGCTTGATCCAATCCGTCAACTGTTGCTGCCGTACACACAAGAGCAGATTTAACAAACATTTCTTTTATTGCATCTACAGTTGCTACAGTTGCTGTCATTGTTGGTTCTTCATCTACAGCATATGGAAAATCATTGGCATTACTTACAAGATAATCAAAATTGTCCTTTTGCTGAATTGTAAGCAGCTTTGATGTATACTGACCTGCAGTCCCCTCTCCCCAGCTTCCGTCGGCTTCTTTATTAAATCGCTCTCCAAGCATTTGATTATATGTATCAACATTATTTTTTTTCAGCTTTATTAAAGTATCATTAGGTAAATTTTCAACCTTTAATACACCTTTATCCTTATATACGCCAAAGGTAGCCAGTTTTCCAATTCCTATTTTTTTTGTTACATCTTTAATATTCTGTTCAAGTTTTTCATCCTTTGTTTCCTCACAATATAAGCCTATATCGTTTAACTGCTTTGTCAATTCCTCGGCACTAAGCTTAGACGGTTCACAATCATTAAGTGAAATTTTAATTTTGTCGATATGTATACCTTTCTTTTTTCTTGCATCAGATATCAATAACATTTTTATGACCTCTCTTTCCAATAATTGATTAATAAATCAAATAATAATACTCTAATAC
>JAUNPM010000084.1 GCA_030536675.1 Clostridia bacterium
AGGAAGAAATTGAAATGATAATTAAGGGAATTTCAAATGAGGACAGGCTTTCCATTGAAAAGGCACTTGATACAGTTATGGAGTTATTAAGAAAAGGAGAATGTAATAATGAAAATAGTACCGTATGATCCTAAATATAAAAATGATTTTATTGAAATGAATAAAGAGTGGATATCCCAAATGTTTATAATGGAGGACGAGGATATAAGAGAGCTTGGTAATATTGAGCCTTATATTGAAAACGGCGGTCAGATATTTTTTGCCATTGATGACAATGAGGATGTTATGGCTTGCTGTATGATCGCACAAAGGGAAGACGGAGATTGGGAAATTATGAAGTTTGCAGCAAAAGGAATGTATACGGGAACAGGCGCAGGAAGTGCCTGTTTAAGGGCTTGCATTGAATATGCAGAAGAAAAGCATATAGAGAAAATCATTATTGTTTCAAACAAAAAATGTGTTCAAGCAGTGCATTTGTACAGAAAATACGGATTTACTGAAATTCCCGTAGATAAGGAAAAATTTCCTTTTGAAAGGGCAGATATTGCATTTGAAAAGCTGTTTGAATACTGATGTTATATACAATAAAAGGATAGGACATTTAAAAATGTTCCTATCCTCGTTTTTTGCGGAAAATGCAGCCATTAATGAAGATTATCCTTTATTTCGCTTACAATGCTTCTTATATATCTGCTGCCGCAGTCAATAACAATATCGGCATATTTTTCATATAAGGGTGTTCTTTCATTATAAAGGTCTTTAAGTGTTTGTCCCTTTTTAATTGTTACTCCTCTTTTGCTTAGATCTCCCAGCCTTTGCTCAATTTCTTCATAGCTGTGTTTTAAGTAAATTATAATTCCTGTTTTTTGGAAGTGTGACATTGCTTCACTTCCGTATATTACACTGCCACCTGTTGCTATTACCGCATTGGTATCATTTATAGATGCATTGATTTTATTTTCAATCTTTCTGAAGCCTTCATCGCCTGATTCCGAAATTATTTCGTGTAAAAGTTTGCCTTCCTTTTCCTGTATAACTAAATCGGAGTCTATAAATTTATAACCAAGAGCTTTTGCAAGAACAACTCCTATTGTGCTTTTGCCTGCTCCGGGCATACCTATAAGTATTATATTTTTCATAAGCTCCTCCTTAAATCTTTTTTAAATTTGCAAATTTGCTCATAAGCTTTTTTGTGCCTGCATTGTCGAAATCAACTGTTATTTCGTAATCGGCGCCTGCAGGAGCCATATCCGTAATTTGACCTATGCCGAATTTAATATGCTTTACTCTGTCGCCTACTGTGAAATCGAGAGTCACATTTTTGGGAGCGGGCATTTTGTAAGGGTTTACCATTCTTTTTGAAGGGTTGTTTGGTTTTACGGTGTTAAAAGTTCCGATATTTTCAGCTTTTGTAACCGTAAGCCCCTCTTCGGAGCGGTCAATATATTTTGATGGAATTTCTTTTAAAAATCTTGAAGGCATATTGAAAACTCTTTGTCCGTGCTGAAGTCTGTTTTTTGCCGCAGTAAGATAAAGCTGTTTTTTAGCTCTTGTAATGCCTACATAACAAAGGCGCCTTTCCTCTTCCATTTCTGTGCCTGTTCCGTCCTGCATAGCTCTAAAGCCGGGGAAAATGCTTTCTTCAAAGCCTGCTATAAATACTGTGTCAAATTCAAGACCCTTTGATGAGTGAAGAGTCATAAGTACAACTGTGTCATCGCCTTCAGTAAAGCCGTCAACATCGGCAACAAGAGCAACCTCTTCCAAGAATTGGGCAAGGTCGGCATCTTCGGTGTTTTCTTCAAATTCAGCAGCCTTGTTAATAAGTTCTTCTATGTTTTCAAGTCTTCCCTTTGATTCGTCGGTATTTATTGCTTCAAGCTCAGCCTTATAGCCTGTTTCGTCTATTATTTTTTCAATTAATTCGGAAACGGGAAGCTCTTGTGCATCTATATTAAAGTCATTTAAAAGTGATACAAATTTTTCAAGGGATGCCTTAGCTCTGGGGGTCAAGGTATCTATGTTTTCACTTCCGCATAAAGCCATATAAAAGCTCATATGATTTTCGGAGGCAAATTCCGAAATTTTAGAAACAGTGGTGTCACCTATTGAACGCTTGGGAACGTTGATGATTCGCTTGATCGCTATGTCATCGTTTGGGTTGTTGAGAACCTTTAAATAGCACATAATATCCTTTATTTCTTTTCTGTCATAGAAACGGGTGCCGCCGAAAAGTCTGTAGGGTATGCTTGCTTTTACAAGCTGCTCTTCTATAACTCTTGAAAGAGCGTTGTTTCTGTAGAGTATGGCAAAATCACTGTATTTTTTGCCGTCAACAACTCCCTTGTCTATTGTATCGCATATAAATTTTGCCTCTTCTCTGTCACCTGAAGAAATATGAAATTGGAGTTTTGCTCCGTCTTCTGATTCTGTCCAAAGGGCTTTTGCTTTTCTTGTTCTGTTGTTTTTAATAACGGCATTTGCGGATTCCAAAATAATGCCTGTTGAACGATAATTTTGTTCAAGTTTTATAACCGTTGTGTCTTTAAAATCCTTTTCAAAGTCAAGTATGTTTTTAATATCCGCTCCTCGCCAACCGTATATACTCTGGTCGTCGTCACCTACAACACAAAGATTGTTGTACTTTGACGCCAACAGCTTTACAAGCTGATATTGAGAACCGTTTGTATCCTGATACTCATCTACCATTATGTATCTGAATCTTTCCTGATATTTATCAAGTATGTCGGGGCGCTTTTTAAAAAGCTCAACTGTTTTGAAAATAAGGTCGTCAAAGTCAAGAGCGCTGTTTTCTTTTAAACGAGCTTGATACATAGCATATACATCGGCAACCTTTCTCATTCTGAAATCTTTTTCTACGGTTTTCATATATTCCGTGGGGTCTGTCATTTGATCTTTTTGACTGCCGATAACAGACATAATCATTTTGGGAGGGTAAACTTTGTCGCTTATATTATTTTCCTTTAATATATCTTTTATAAGACGTTCACTGTCGTCTGCGTCATATATTGAAAATTTGTTGCTCCAGCCTATTTTGTCTATTTCTCTTCTTAATATCCTTACACAGGTAGAGTGAAATGTACTTACCCAGACTTCATCTCCTTGGGGAGTAATAGCCGAAACTCTTTCTTTCATTTCTCTTGCGGCTTTATTTGTAAATGTAATAGCCAAAATGTTCCAAGGCTTTACACCCTTTTCAATAAGATATGCTATTCTGTGTGTAAGTACTCTTGTTTTTCCCGAACCTGCTCCCGCAAGCAGTAAAAGTGGTCCTTCCGTAGTAAGGACCGCTTGTTTTTGCATATTATTTAAGCTGTTTATTTTATCCTGTATACTCATTGATTTTTCTCCAATCTTTTTAAAACAATATTATATCCTCCGTCACCGTAATTAAGACAGCGGTTTACACGGCTTATGGTAGCGGTTGACGCACCTGTTGCATTTACAATAGCCTGATAGGTTTCGCCTGATTTAAGCATTTTTGCTACGGCAAGTCTTTGGGCAATTGACTGCATTTCTTTTATTGTGCATATATCTTCAAAAAATTTGCAGCAATCTTCGTATGTATCAAGAGTAAGTATTGCTTCAAATAAATCTTTAATTTCGCTGTTGTTTGCAAGTTTATCTATCATAAAGTTTCACCTCTTATTATGTGTTATTATCTTATAAAGCGGTGAGAAGTGAAATTCTCATAATTACGTATTGTACGGCTTTCTCTTTTGGGCAAAGAACATTATAATTATAACACTTTAGCTGATGAAAGTAAATAAAAAACAATTAAAATTCATTAATTATAATTTTCACATAAATTAAAAAGGTGTGGATTTTACGGTTCAAAAGTGGTATAATTATCATTATTTAATTAATAGGAGGAAAATATTATGAAATTTATAAATACTGATAAAGCTCCTGCTGCAATAGGTCCTTATTCACAGGGAATTGTTTTGGACAATATTGTATTTACATCAGGACAGATCGCAATAAATCCCGAAAGCGGAAATATTGAAGGAACAACTATTGAAGAACAGACAGAGCAGGTAATGAAAAATTTAAAGGCAATACTTGAGGAAGCGGGAACGGATATGACAAAAGCCGTAAAAACAACCTGTTTTCTTGCTGATATGAATGATTTTGCAAAGTTTAATGAAATATACGGCAGGTATTTTACTACAAAGCCCGCACGTTCCTGTGTTGCCGTAAAAACACTGCCTAAAAATGTTCTTTGTGAAGTTGAAGTAATTGCTTCAAGATAAGGAGTATAAATATGTTGACATTAGATAAGGTTTATCATGCAGCCTTTACTCTTAAAAGTGTTATAAGAGATACGGCTGTTATACAAGCGCCTAACATTAATCCGTTATCCGATGTTTATCTTAAAACGGAAAACTTACAGATAACGGGTTCCTTTAAGGTGAGAGGAGCTTATTATAAAATATCACAGCTAAGTGCCGAAGAAAAGGCTAAGGGCGTAATTGCCTGCTCTGCGGGAAATCACGCACAGGGAGTCGCTCTTGCAGCAACGGCAAACGGCATAAAGTCACTTATATGCCTGCCTGACGGCGCTCCTATTTCAAAGGTTGAGGCTACAAAAAAATACGGTGCTGATATTTGCCTTGTAAAGGGTGTTTATGATGACGCTTATGCAAAGGCTATGGAGCTTAAGGATGAAATGGGATATACATTTATTCATCCTTTTGACGACATAGATGTTATTGCAGGGCAGGGGACAATAGGACTTGAGATACTTAATCAGCTGCCTGATGTTGACGCAGTAATAGTGCCTATAGGCGGAGGCGGACTTATTTCAGGTGTTGCCTTTGCGATCAAGTCCTTGAAGCCCGAATGTAAGGTTTATGGTGTTCAGTCGGCAGGTGCCCCTTCAATGTATAATTCATTGAGAAGTGAGCATATTTGCAATCTTGAAAATGTTAAGACAATTGCAGACGGCATTGCTGTGAAAACTCCGGGGGATCATACATTTGAATTATGTTCAAAGTACGTTGATGAAATAGTTACGGTAACAGATGACGAGGTGGCATCTGCAATACTTGCCCTTATGGAACAGCAGAAGCTGGTATCGGAAGGTGCAGGTGCGGTTTCCGTAGCTGCGGCTATGTTTAATAAGGTGGATATAAAGGATAAGAAGGTATGCTGTCTTGTTTCGGGAGGAAATATTGACGTTACAATTTTATCAAGAGTTATATCAAGAGGTCTTTTAAGCTCAGGTCGTTCATTGACAATAAAAATTGAGCTTACGGACAAACCGGGGCAGCTTGAGGCTGTTTCAAAAATAGTAGCAGGTCTTGGCGGCAATATTGTGTCTATTTACCACGACAGATATGATATGAATATTGACATAGTTTCCTGTATACTTGATTTGAGAATAGAAACAAGGGATCACGAGCATATAAGAGAGATCATAGATAAGCTTAAAGAAGAAGGATTTAAGCTTGTTTAATGAATATTGACTTTGTTTGAAATGTACATAAATTTGGCAGCAGTGAGTATAATGAAATACTTCTGCTGCCTTTTTTGGATAAATATATTTTTTTATTCGGATCTTATAGCGTCAAGAGCGCTGACTTTAATTGCGCTGTTTGCGGGATAAAAGCCTGATGCTATACCTACAAATACAGAAAATATAACTGCGCTTACAGCAAGCCAGGAGGGTATTACACTTACTCTGTCGGTGTTTGTAAAAAGCACCTGATAAAGTGTTGTAATGTCGATAATTTCCGTTTCAGTGGAAACAATATTTATAATTGACGATACAATAAGGCTTATAATAAGTCCCGCAATTCCTCCCGCCAAGCCTATGAAGCCTGCCTCCATAAGGAACATTGCCCTTATGTCGCTTATAAGACAGCCAAGTGCCTTCATTACGCCTATTTCACGCTTTCTTTCGGAAATAGCCATAATCATTGTGTTCATAATTCCGAGAGCTGCAACGAAAAGGGAAACAATGCCAAGTCCCGCAAACATAAGCTGTTTTTGGCGAACCTCTTTTTCCATAGGTTCTCTTATGCTTTCAAGAGAATATGTTGAAAATCCCATTTCCTCTATTTTGCTTTGTACGGAGGATACATTGTTTATATCATCGACCTTTACCGTAGCTTCATTGTAGCTTTGCTGTTCCTTTTGAGCTATATTGTTAAGCTGATAATATTTCGTTTTTAATTTTTTAATATCATCTATACTAAAAATAATGCCCTCTGATGTTTCGCTGCCTTTGCTGTAATCTTCTTCAAGTATTCCCACAATTTTAAATTTTTGAGTTAATGTTTTGTCATTTGAATTTGAATCCGTATCCCCTAATGTAAGCTGAAATGTTGTATTTAGTATATCAACATAGGGATCGGGAAGCTGAGGGTCTGTGTTTTCTCCGTCGGGTCCGTATAAATATGACCAATAGTCAATAGTGTTGCTGCCTTCGGGTCTTTGTGTGTCACAAAGGTTGTAAGCAAAGTATTTGCCTGCAAGCACTTCAATTATATTTCCGTCGGAAGCCATAGGTGCTCTGCCCTCTGCAATGGTGTAATCAAAAATATTTATAGCTTCTTTTTTTAAGCCTACAATAGACGTCCATTGAGTTTTGTACCTTGAATTATCATCAGCAGTTGAAATATTTGTTATTATATCACCAAAATCCATTTTGGGATTAGCCCCCAGAACGTGGGGGAGCTCTTCTATATTATTTATGACTGCGTCTGTAAGCTTGGTATCCCCTCTTGATGGATAGACGGATATTATTTGAAGATCTCCCATTTCCGCAAGCATACTTTCCTGTGATATTTTCATTGCAATACCAAATGATATCATTATAACAACGGAGCAGCATCCAACGATAACGCCGAGAACAGTCAATACGGTTCTTGACTTATGGCGGAATAAATTGTGTATACAGGTGTTAATCAAGTCCGTTATTTTCATCCTCTGCCCCCCAATTCACTTTTACTGTTTCAGCGGCCTTCTTTTTTCTTCTCTTTTTGATTATTATTATAGCAATAATAATTAATATGACTGCACCTGATATTAAGCC
>JAUNPM010000085.1:0-4512 GCA_030536675.1 Clostridia bacterium
AGATACAAGGGAAGAGGTAACTGTAAGTGAGAATACAACGGAAGAAACAACTTCATACGTATTTACGGACAGTGTTTCGGTACAGGTTGGAAGTACAGATATAACTATTAATGAGAGCAGGTACAGTATGGATACAGCTCCTTATATTCAGGCAGCATCTAATTCTACTATGGTTCCTTTAAGATTTGTATCTGTTGCTCTTGCAGGAGGTAATGTATCAGAGGCTGATGCAAGTGACATTATTGTTTGGGACGCAGCTACCAAGACTGCCGAAATCAGGGCAGGCGGAAATACAATAGTATTTACGGCAGGTTCAGGTACTTACACGGTAAACGGTGCTGAAATGAATATTTCAAATCAGGCAGCAGCGGAAATAGTTGAGGGAAGAATGTTTGTTCCTTTCAGGACTATAGGCGAAGCCTTAGGCGCTGAAGTGTCTTGGGATACCGAAAGTAAAACCGCTATGTATAATTGATAATGTAATTTAATGTATTTTTAAAGGAAACGGCGGGGCTTAGGCTCCGCTGTTTTTGAATGTAAAAAAATTTTTAATGTCAAGAAAAAGTACTTGACATTTGTAAAAGGATATGATATTATAATTGAGGTGTAAGGGAAAAATACTTTACACAATACAGTTAGATAAAGAGGTGCAGTATGGATAAAATTTATTACATTACTCTTTTGCTGGACTTCTATGGTGAACTGCTTACCTGTAAGCAAAAGTCTGTTATGTCAAGATATTATTTTGACGACTGTTCTTTAAATGAAATAGCTGAAGAACACTCAATTACAAGACAGGCTGTGCAGGATATGATAAAGAGAACGGAAAAGCTCCTTAAGCAATATGAAGACAAGCTGTTGCTTGTTGATAAATATTTAAAGCGAAGAGAGTATGTTGAAGGGCTCTTGACTGAGCTTGATTCTCTTATTGAAAAAGGAAACAGTGAACTTGTTAATATTAAAGATCTGGTCAAAAATATTCCGGATTAGGAGGCTTATATGGCTTTTGAAAATTTATCTGGTAAGCTTCAGCAGGTTTTTTCAAATCTTAAGGGTAAGGGCAAACTTACCGAAAAGGATGTTAAAGCAGCTATGCGTGAGGTTAAGCTGGCATTGCTTGAGGCTGATGTAAATTTTAAAATAGTTAAGGATTTTATAAATAAGGTCAGTGAAAAGGCTGTAGGTGAAGAGGTCCTTTCGGGACTTAATCCTGCACAGCAGGTAATTAAGTTTGTAAATGAGGGTCTTGTGGAGCTTATGGGAAGCTCTCAGTCCAAGCTGACTTTCAGTTCAAAATCACCGACTGTTTATATGATGGTTGGTTTGCAGGGTGCAGGTAAAACCACAACTGTAGGAAAACTTGCGGGACAGCTTAGAAAGCAGGGTAAAAAGCCGTTGCTTGCTGCCTGTGACGTGTACAGACCTGCGGCAATAAAGCAGTTACAGGTTGTAGGCTCTACATACAATATACCTGTGTTTGAAAAGGGACAGGGGAATCCTGTTGAAATTTCAAAGGAAGCTGTTGAATATGCCAAAAACAATGGATTTGACATTGTTATTATAGATACTGCGGGACGTCTTCACATTGATGAAGAGCTTATGGAAGAGCTTGTAAACATTAAGACTGAAGTCAGACCACAGGAAGTGCTTCTTGTAATAGACGCAATGACAGGTCAGGACGCAGTAAATGTTGCGGAAACCTTTAATGACAGAATAGGTGTTGACGGTGTTATAATCACCAAAATGGACGGTGATACAAGAGGCGGTGCGGCTCTTTCCGTAAGGGCTGTAACGGGAAAGCCTATTAAATACGTGGGTATGGGAGAAAAAATGGAGGATCTTGAGCCTTTTTATCCCGACAGAATGGCTTCCCGTATTAGGCGGGAAAGTAAATATTGACGATCTGAACATTGATGACAATGCAACTAAGCATATTGAGGCAATTATTCAGTCAATGACAATAAAGGAAAGACAAAATCCCGACATTTTAAACAGCTCAAGAAAAAGAAGAGTTGCAAAGGGTTCGGGAACATCTATTCAGGAGATCAATAAGCTTTTAAAGCAGTTTGACGAAATGAAAAAGATGATGAAAATGATGAATGGTATGGCTAAAGGCAAAAAGGGCTTTGGCGGTTTTGGCGGAGGAAGATTTAAGCTGCCGTTTAAACTTGAGTACCCTTTATTTGAAAATGCAGATCATTTAAAATTTGCATATGATGAGCTTATTACTTTTAATAAGATATACAGAATTTTTTAAGGAGGTGAATGTAAAGTGGTAAAGATCAGATTAACAAGATTAGGAGCTAAGAAGAATCCTTTCTATAGAATAGTTGTTGCTGATTCAAGAAATGCCAGAGGTGGTAAGGCTATTGCACAGTTAGGTTACTATGATCCATGTAAGGAGCCTGTAGCTTTAAAGGTAGATGTTGAAGAGGCTAAGAAGTGGTTAAGCAATGGTGCTCAGCCTACTGATACTGCAAAGGCTTTATTAAAGAAGGCCGGCGTTTTTGAAGCATAATCAGGAGGTACTGCCGTGAAAGAATTACTTGAGATACTTGCCAAGCATCTTGTTGACAATCCTGACGCAGTTGTTGTAAATGAAAGAATGGACGAAGACGCTCTTATTCTTGAATTGACTGTTGATCCCGAGGATATTGGCAAAGTAATTGGCAAGCAGGGTAGAATAGCAAAGGCTATAAGAACCTTTATTAAATCTGCTGCCGGTCGTGAAGACAGGAAGGTAGTAGTAAAAATTATGTAGCATATATCAACTATGCTTAATGAGGGTGTTGTGTCAGCAGCACTCTTTTTTATTCCTTTAATCAGTGTTAATGTTTGTTTAAAATTGAATGAAGTAATTGATAATTAATTCGGAGGATATATGGAAAAATATTTTGTTGTGGGAGATATTGTAAATACTCAGGGGATAAAAGGTGAATTAAGGCTTATGCCTGCTGTTGACGATATTAAAAGGTTTAAGCTCCTTAAAAAAATATATATTGACAGAAAAGGAAGCATAACGGAATATGAAATAGAAGGTGTAAGATTTCATAAGCAGTTTGTTCTATTAAAGCTCAAGGGAATTGATGATATGACAGCTGCCGAAAGACTTAAAGGCACAACGGCAAAAATAACGGAGGATATGGCTTTGCCCTGTGAGGAGGACGAATACTATATAAGAGATCTGTATGATATGGAGGTCGTAACAGATGAGGGGGAAAGACTTGGCATATTAAAGGATGTTATATTTACAGGCGCCAACGATGTGTATGAGGTACAGCCCCATGAGGGAAAATCAATACTCATACCTGCAATTAAGGATTGCATATTAAATGTGGATATTGAAAACAAAATTATGACAGTCAGGCTCTTGGAGGGGTTAAGATAATGAAATTTTATGTTTTAACTCTTTTTACGGATATGATAAAAGACGGATTAAGTCATTCAATTATAAAAAGAGCCTGTGACGAGGGCATAATAAGCATAGAAACAATAGATATACGTGATTTTGCAAAAAACAAGCACAGACACGTTGATGATTATCCCTACGGAGGCGGTGCAGGTATGGTAATGCAGGCACAGCCTGTTTATGATGCATATATGAGTATAAAGCATAAGCTGAGTGAAAATTGTCCCGTTGTGTATATGACCCCACAAGGGAAAACCTTTGACCAGAGAAAGGCAGAGAGCCTTTCAAAGCTGGAGGATATGGTTATTTTATGCGGACATTATGAGGGCATTGACGAGAGAGTTATTGAAGAGATTGTAACGGACGAGGTTTCAATAGGTGATTTTGTGCTTACGGGAGGAGAGCTTGCAGCAATGACTGTTATAGACGCCGTGGCAAGGCTTATACCGGGTGTTTTAAATAAAGAGGAGAGTTTTATGGATGAGAGCTTTACCGACAATTTGCTTGAATATCCTCAATATACAAGACCTGCCGAATTTATGGGACGTAAGGTCCCCGATGTGCTCTTAAGCGGTCATCATAAAAACATTGAAAAGTGGAGAAAAGAGCAGGCATATGAGAGGACACTTAAAAAAAGACCCGATCTGCTAAGTAAGAAATAATTTAAAATGTAGTGTATTTTGGGTAACGGAAAGTGAGTCAGATAAAGGTAATGGAATGTAAAATATGTATAAAAAACGTAAAGATTTTGTTTAAGTATATTTTACTAAAAAAATCGCCCTTTTTATACAAAATATTTATATAATTTTTTATTGATAATTAGATTTACATATTCGACAAAATGAAGTATAATTATTAAGATTCAACTTTTAAGAAGGTAAATGTTATGTATAAGTCCAACAGATTAGTAACGGAAAACAGATTAATAATTTTATATTTAATGTATCAAATGGATATGCCCTTGTCTTGGGAGCATTTATATAATTTTGCTGTTAATGATTATATGGATTATTTTGAATTCCAGACCTACATTACTGAAATGGAGCAAAACGGCATTATTGAAACTAATAAAGAAGATACCATTACATATTACAGTCTTACAG
>JAUNPM010000085.1:4522-7005 GCA_030536675.1 Clostridia bacterium
CAAAACTTATTCCCGAATCTAAGAGAAAAAGCATAATCACTTATGTAAGAAAGAATAAGGGAGTTATTAAAAAAGAGTATGCTGTTTCGGCAAATTATTTTATGTATGATGACGATGAGTATGTTGTGAAATGCAGTTTTATAGAGGACGATGTTACTCTTATGGAGCTTAACATAACTGTTGTAACAAAGGAAATGGCAAAGCAGGTCAAGAAAAACTGGAAACAAAATGTGAGTTCCATTTATAATAATCTGCTCCAGTCATTGCTCAATGATGACGGAAATGAGTCAAAGGTAGCAAGTGACATAGAGGTAATAGATAAGGAAATATAGTTTAAAGAGCTTAATGCGGGGCATAAGGCTCTTTTTTGTTTAAAGAAATGCAGGCAGTTGTAATAGTTATTGTAACTGCCTGCTTTATTTAAGAAATGAAAAAATCAAAATAATGTGTGTGAGTATTGAAGCTGAAAAAACAAATATAAAATAGGGCTTTCGTATTTTGTGGTGAAAAATGAACATACCTAAAAAGCCACCCAAACCTCCTCCTATCAAAGAAACAGTTAAGAGAGTGGCTTCTCTTATTCGGTATTTATGATATTTTGCACACAGCTTATCTATACCCATAAGTATAAAAAGGAGTGTATTAAAAAATATGTAGTATAATAATAAATATGTCATTAACCGTTATTCCTAACTAAATTACGCCAGTCCAAATCTCCTCTGTCAAGAGCAAGAAGAAGAGCTTCAGCAGTAGCAAGATTTGTTGCAAAAGGAATATTGTGCATATCGCAAAGCCTGAGTGCTGAATTGAAATCAGCGGAACCAGTGGTTTGAGGCTTGGGAGGATAAGAAGTATCTCTTAAAAATATAACAAGATCTATCTCGTTGTTAGTGATTTGAGAAGCAAGCTGTTGTTCTCCTCCCAGATCTCCCGCAAGAAATTTGTGAACAAGCAAGCTTGAAGTGTCTTCTATAAGTTTGCCTGTGGTGCCTGTTGCATACAAGTTATGCTTAATTAAAATATGCCTGTAGGCAATACATAAATTTTCCATTAATGTCTTTTTGCTGTCATTTGCTACTAAAGCTATGTTCATTAAATCACCCCTAAAATATATTTTTTTGTCGTGTAATACCCACATTTAATACCAGTCCGACTGCCATCATATTAGCCCACATTGAGCTGCCTCCGTAGCTTAAGAAAGGGAAAGGCATACCTGTGTTGGGAAGAAGCCCTGTTGCAACACCTACATTTACAAATGTCTGAAATGCAAACATACCTGCAACACCGCCTGCAATAAGAGTGCCTATATTGTCTTCGGCATTAATTGCTATATTTATACATCTGCTTATTATTATAAACATAAATGCCAAAGCCGTCAAGCATCCTATGAAACCAAATTCTTCGCCTATTACGGAAAATATAAAGTCATTATGAGAATCAGGAAGGTAGCTGAGCTGATTAATGGTACCCTTAAAAAGTCCTTTTCCTGTAAGCTGTCCCGAGCCTATTGCCCAAATTGAATTTTTGGTCTGGTAAAAATCAGGGCTTGAAAAATCGGAATGTATATACTCAACTATTCTTGTGATCTGATAATCATCCATAAAAAGACTAAGTATCCTATGGTTTGAAGAAAGAGCGTCAAAATAAATAATCGCAATAAGAGGTATAACCACAATTAAGGCTATTTTAATATATTTTGAAGCTATGTTTCCCAAAAACATTTCCGTAATAAATATAGCAAGCAGAACCATACTTGCTGAAAGTGAAGGCTGCATTTTAATAAGCACTAAGGGTACAGCCACCAAAACAGCAGTCAATGCCACTATACTTATATTATTAATCTTTTCTTTAAATTTGTCAACAATTTTTGACAAATAAATTATAGTAAATATTTTTGCAAATTCTGAGGGCTGTATACCGAATATCCAACGCTTAACTCCTCTGTCCGTATCGCCTATTAAAAGTACAAGAACAAGAAGAATAATATTTAAAATATATATGGGAATGTAAAGCGCTGAAAGTTTTTTGTAGTCCCAAAATGTGAAAAGGAGCATTAGAAATATACCTGTTACAAGCCAGATAATCTGATTTAAAAAGTTGCCTTTTATTCCGTTTACATTTATTTTGGTGGTGCTGCCTATTGTAATTATGCCAAATATTGAGATCGCCAAAACAAAAAATATGAGAATATAGTCAAGGCTGTAAATTTTCCTGCTCATTTGATTCATCCTGTCATTAATTTATTTAATGGGTGCTTTAATGCTAATATAAGTTATGCTGCTTTCTCCCGACGCACCCTGTTCAAGAGTAAGTCTTGTGGAGTATTTGTCAATATCTATGTAATTTGATATTGATCTTATAACGTCCTGTTTGATCATATCGAGAGTTTCGCCTGTGCAGGCAACTCTGTCTTTAAGAATTAAGTATTTTAATCTGTCTTTTGCTATTGAGCCTGAGGAGTTTTTATCATACATAGTAATCAC
>JAUNPM010000086.1 GCA_030536675.1 Clostridia bacterium
AATACCTGTAAAAAGTGAGGGTGCGCAAATACTTAAAGAAATTTTGAAAACGGAGGTAAAATGAAATGTCTAAACCTATAGTTGCTGTTGTGGGCAGACCTAATGTGGGAAAATCCACCTTATTTAACAGAATAGCAGGGCAAAGAATATCCATTGTGGAGGATACACCGGGAGTTACACGTGACAGAATTTATGCTGACGCTGAATGGCTTAACCACAGCTTTACGCTTATAGATACGGGAGGATTAGAGCCTGAAAGTGATGATATGATGCTTAAAAATATGTATTCACAGGCTGAAATCGCTATTGAATCTGCTGATGTTATTATATTTGTGGCTGATGTTAAAACAGGTATGGTGGACGCAGATATGCAGGTGGCAAATATACTCAGAAAGTCAAAAAAGCCTGTTGTGCTTGCCGTAAACAAAATGGACGATCTTGCTAAGTATGGTATGGATATATACGAATTTTATCAGCTGGGACTTGGAGAGCCTTTCGGAGTCAGTGCAGGGCAAATGCTTGGTATAGGTGATCTCCTTGATGAGGTTGTTAAGCATTTTCCCGAGGACAAGGACGGATATGAGGAAGAGGACGTAATTAAGGTAGCTATTATAGGAAAGCCTAATGTTGGGAAATCATCTCTTATAAACAGGATCCTGGGTGAAGAAAGAGTTATTGTAAGCGATGTGGCAGGAACCACAAGAGATGCTATTGATTCGGAATATGAATATGAGGGTCAGAAATATATCTTTATTGATACGGCAGGAATGAGGAGAAAATCAAAAATAAAGGAAAATATTGAAAGGTACTCAATTATACGTGCTGTTGCGGCTGTTGAAAGAGCCGATGTCTGTATAATGATGATAAATGCCGAAGAGGGTATAACGGATCAGGATACAAAGGTTGCGGGCATTGCTCATGAGGCGGGAAAGGCTGTTATTATTGCAGTAAACAAATGGGACAAGATCGAAAAAGACAATAAGACTATGAATAAATTTGTAAAGGATATTGAAACCGAATTTAAATATCTTTCATATGCCCCTACTATATTTATTTCGGCTGCTACGGGTCAGAGAGTGACCAAGCTTTTTGAATTAATAAATATGGTACACGAAAATAATACAATGAGAATAGCTACAGGAGTGCTTAACGATGTGCTTATTGAGGCTATGGCTATGAATCAGCCTCCTGCTGAAAAGGGAAGACCTCTTAGAATTTATTATATGACACAGGTTTCGGTCAAGCCGCCTACATTTGTGCTCTTTGTTAATGATACGGAGCTTCTCCATTTTTCTTATAAGAGATATATTGAAAATCAGCTGAGAGATGCTTTTGGGTTTAAGGGAACTCCTATACATTTTATTGCAAGAAACAGAAAGGAATAGAGTGTCAAATACTATTTATGAAAGGGATTTTATATGTTCAGAATAGCTTGTTTAATAATCGGGTATTGTTTTGGGTGTTTACAGACGGCATATATTTTGGGAAGGTTTATAGGTAAAATTGATATAAGAGAATACGGAAGCGGTAATGCGGGATTTACAAACACCACAAGAGTTCTTGGTAAAAAAATAGGTGCTGCCGTTTTTGTATTTGACCTTTTTAAGGTTATTGCGGCATATATTATTTGTTCACTTATTTTTGGCGGTGATGGCAGCTTTGTTTCGGGAGAAAGTCTTTTGCCCGGTATATATGCGGGCATAGGCGCTGTGCTTGGACACAACTTTCCTTTTTATCTGGGATTCAGAGGAGGAAAAGGCATTGCCTGTACATTGGGGCTTATGTTATGTGTTGACTGGCAAATTGCCCTAATTACATACGCAATAGGTTTTGTTGTGTTTTTGGCAAAAAGATATATTTCTCTTTCTTCATTGACTATGGCTTTGGTTTATCCCATATTAATGATAATAACAAGAAATATGTACGGCTTTGGCGTTGAAGAAATATTGCTTATGTTTGTGCTTTGTATACTTGCCTATATTAAGCACAGATCCAATATTGAAAGATTGTTAAAGGGAACTGAAAATAAATTTGGCTCTAAAAAGAAATAAAGAGGTGTTTATTATATGAAAACAGTTGCAGTAATAGGATCGGGTAGCTGGGGAACCGCTCTTGCGGTCCAGCTTAAAAGAGCGGGAAATAATGTTATATTATGGTCCTTTAAGGAGGAAGAAGCGGCGGCTATACTTGCAGACAGAGAAAACAAGGAGTTTTTGCCGGGCATAAAGCTTGACAGTGACATTACGGTCACCTGTAAGGACGAGGACATAACGTGGGCAGATATGATAGTATTTTCAACTCCTTCAAAATTTGTGAGAAATATGGCAAAGAGATTTGCTCCTTTTGTAAAAGAAAATCAGATAGTTGTAAATGTTGCCAAGGGACTTGAAGAAGGCTCTCTTTTAAGGCTTTCTCAGGTTATTAAAGAGGAAATACCTCAGTGCAGAGTTGGTGTGCTTTCGGGACCTTCACATGCTGAAGAGGTGGGAAAAAATATGGCTACAACAATTGTTGCAGCTTCAGAGGACAGTGAGGTTTCAACAGAGATACAGAATACTTTTATGACGCCTATGTTCAGGGTCTATACAAATTCGGATATTATAGGAGTGGAGCTTGGAGGTGCTCTTAAAAATCTTATTGCTCTTGCCGCAGGAATATCCGACGGCTGTGGCTTCGGTGACAACACAAAGGCTGCTCTTATGACAAGAGGGCTTCACGAAATATCAAGACTTGGTATGGCTATGGGAGCTAAAAGAGAAACCTTTTCGGGACTTGCGGGAGTAGGTGATCTGATAGTTACCTGTACAAGTATGCATTCAAGAAACAGGCGTGCAGGTATTTTGCTTGGACAGGGCAAAAGCCTTGATGAAACTCTTAATGAAGTTCATATGGTCGTTGAGGGTGTTATAAATGCAAAGGCTGCATATGAGCTTGCTGAAAAGCTGAATATAGATATGCCTATAACAAATGAAATAAACAATGTGCTTTATAAAAATAAAAATGTTAAGCAGGCAGTATATGACTTAATGACAAGAGATAAAAATGAAGAATTGTAAGGAGGAGAAGGGTTTGTACGAAAATGTAAGAGGAAAGTGGATAGCAGACCTTGGAAACGGAAAATATAAAAATCCTATATTGTTTTCGGATTATTCCGATCCCGATGTAATAAGAGTGGGCAATGACTTTTTTATGGTTGCAAGCTCTTTTACATATTTTCCGGGAGTGCCTGTGCTTCATTCCACGGATCTTGTGAACTGGAAACTTATAAGCTATGCAGTTGAAAAAATGCCTCTTGATGTTTATTCAACTCCTCAGCACGGAAAGGGCGTATGGGCGCCAAGCATAAGATACCACGACAATAAATTTTGGGTATATTTCGGAGATCCGGATGAGGGTATTTTTATGGCAAATACAGAGGATCCGTTCGGTAAATGGAATGATACAATATGTGTTGCCAAATCCAAAGGCTGGATCGACACATGTCCTTTTTGGGACGATGACGGAAACGCTTATATTATAAGAGGAGTTGCAAAGAGCAGAATAGGTTATAAAAGTAAACTTTTCCTCCATAAAATGACTGCTGACGGCACAAAACTTCTTGATGAGGGTGTTCTTGTGTTTGATGGAAGGATCAATCACCCTACTATTGAAGGTCCTAAGATGTATAAAAGAAACGGTTGGTATTATATTTTTGCTCCCGCAGGCGGAGTTCAGCAGGGCTGGCAAATGGTGGCAAGAAGCAGAAATATTTACGGACCTTACGAACACAGGGTCGTAATGTGGCAGGGGAACAGTCCTGTAAACGGACCTCATCAGGGCGGCTTGATAGATATGGATAACGGCGAAAGCTGGTTTTTGCATTTTCAGGATATGGAGGGCTACGGAAGAATAACGCATTTGCAGCCTGCAAAATGGACTGATGACGATTGGATAGAAATGGGCATAGATACAAACAACGATCATATCGGAGAGCCTGTTCTTGAATATAACAAGCCTTTTGGCTGTAAAAGTGAAATTATTGAGCCTGTGGATTCAGATGATTTTAAAGGGGATAAGCCCGGCTTACAGTGGCAGTGGCAGGCATACCCTAAAGACAATTTTTATGATATGACAGAAAAGGGTATTAAACTTTACGCTTTGCCCTATGAAGGTGAAAATGTTTCAGACGCCGCAAATGTTATGTGCGAGCTTATGACAAGACCTAACTTCCAAGTTACCGTAAAGGTCAATGCTAATCTTAATGAAAATGATTCCTGCGGACTTATTATTACTGGAGGCAGCTATTACGGGCTGAGAGTTGAAAACGGCAAGGTAAAGCAGGTAAGTTTCAGCCTTGAAAAGGATGAAAAAACAAACGAGATCGTTACGGCTGAAAAGGAATTAAACAATGACAGCTTTTACTTAAGGCTTAAGATTTCATATCTTTGCAATATTGATTGTTATGTAAGCTGTGACGGTATCGATTTTGAAAAAATAGGCAATACTCTTAATTACAAGGTATCAAGAAAAAGCTGGGTCGGCGGGAAAATAGGCATATTTGCCGTAAACAACAATGGTGAAAACAACGGAGGCTATGCCGAGTTTGAATATGTCAATGTGGAGTGACGGCCTTGAGATTTTATGAAAATATAATAAGTGATATTGATATTAAGGATCTGAAAGTTTTGCTTAATAAAAATTACGGAATAGCGGGGTATTATGCCCTTTGTGTAAGCGGAACGGGAAGGAACCTTATGGAGATAATAAGTATATCCAATATGCTTAAAAGTGTAAATCAATATAAAAACTATGGTATAATAGCTGTGTTTAAGCATAAATCAGATGCAATGAGCAAGGCTGCGGAGCTTATTCAAAAGTATATTGATGAAAAAGGAAGCATTGAGGGTTTTAAAGAGTATTACAACAGCAGGTGTAAGTAGGTGAGGCTGTGCTTGGCATATTATGGTTAGTGTTAAAAATAATGTTAATATTTATTGGCATAGTATTGGGCATAGCTTTGCTTTTGCTTGTTTTTGTGCTTTTTAATTTTTGCCGCTTTGAGGCAAAGGGAAAAAAGGAAAATGATGATATTGTATTTAAAGCTGAGTTCAGGTGGCTGCTTGGCTTTATAAAAGGCTATTACGAAATTTCAGGTGAGCATATAAAATATAATATAAATATGCCTTTTGGATTGTGTAAAATTAAATATGATTCGGAAGAAGAAGAGCTGGAATTTGATGTTGAGGAAAAAAATATTTGCAATGAAAGCAAAAATATAAATAAAACTATTGCAAATATTCAAAAAAATGGTAATATATATAATATAATGGTAAAGTTCAAGTCATTTTTTACCGCTGTTAAAAGTTTTATTAAGAGTCTTTTTGAAAAAGCAGTGTTTGTTAAAAATTTTAATGATAAATACTGTGTTGAAAAACTTTTGAAGGCTACATTTAAACTTCTAAAAAAGTTAATTAAAAATATGGGCTTTAAAAAGTTTGAGGTAAAAGGTACAGTTGGGTTTGATGATCCGTCGGATACGGGAAAGGTCTTGGGCGCAGTGTATTCTGTAATACCTTTTCTGCCTTTTGATGTCAGTATTGACGGCAACTTTGATAACAGAGAGCTTAAGGGGAATTTTTATATTAAAGGAAGAACAAATCTTTGGCTTCTGCTGTTTCCTGTGGTCAGGTATGTTTTGACAAAACCTGTATGGCCTCTTGTTAGGGATTATTGGAAGGGTGAATTAAATGAGCAGCTTTAATGAAAATCTGGAAACTATGTTCAGTAAATTAGACAATCTGGTTTCAAGCAAAACCGTAGTGGGTGAGCCTATTGAAATGAACGGTGTGACTATTATCCCCCTTGTTGACGTGTCCTTTGGTATGGGGACAGGTTCTTCTGATTCAAGACAGGAGAAAAACGGAAAATCCTCGGGAGCGGGAGGTATGGGTGTTAAAATTTCACCAAGTGCCGTAATGGTAGTTGCGGGAGGCAGTGTTCAGCTTATAAATGTTAAAGACAGCAACAGTGTAAATAAACTGATAGATATGGTGCCAGGCATTGTAAATAAATTCAGCTTCTTTAACAGCAAGGAAGAAGAGGAATGAGTATATGAGAAATGATGTATATATGGAGCAGATCGTTAAAAAGGAATTTGACCAGAAGGACAGGAGCAAAAGACTTTATATAATTGGTATTGCTATTGCTGTCATATTGTTTTTGTGGCAGATCTGTCAGGACAGTGCAGGGGCCGCTTTTGCTGAGGGAAACGACAAAATGGGTTATGCTTTTACCCTTTTGAGCCTTATAATTGTGGGTATTATAATTTTTGTTGCAGTTATTAAGATCAAAGAGCTTAACAGTGAGTTTGAATATGCATATACTAACGGTACTCTTGATATTGATGTTATAATGAACAGGAAAAAGAGAAAAAGAGTTTTTGAGGGTAATGTTTCTGAATTTGAGGTAATGGCACATATTGATGACAAAGAGCATCTTGCTATATATGATAATATACCCACGGAAAATTTAGGCAGCGGCGAGGTGCTTGGGAATACTTATGTTTTTGTAACAACTTATAAGGGGAAAAGGAAAAAATTTATTATTGAGCCAAGAGAGGACATTCTTATGGCTATGAGAAAAGACCTTACACCCAGAAGAATGTTTTTGAAAAAATAAACGGAGGAAAAAGAAATGCATGAATTAATTATTGTACTTGACTTTGGCGGTCAGTATAATCAGCTTATTGCAAGAAGAGTGCGTGAGTGCAATGTATACTGTGAGGTCAAGTCTTATAAAACTTCTATTGAAGAAATTAAGGCTATGAATCCTAAGGGCATTATTTTTACGGGTGGACCAAACAGTGTTTATCTTGAGGATTCACCGACAATAAGCAAAGAAATATTTGAGCTTGGAGTGCCTGTTTTGGGACTTTGTTACGGCTGTCAGCTTATAGCTCATTTAAGCGGAGGTATTGTTAAGTCTGCTGAAACAAGTGAGTACGGAAAGACTGGAACTGTGTTTGA
>JAUNPM010000087.1:0-6385 GCA_030536675.1 Clostridia bacterium
CTGCTGATGTAACATTTAATAATATTAATTTAGTTATTAAATAATATTGTTATATTGAACTAATATTTAATTTATGGATGAGAGTTGTGGAATATTCTGCAACTCTCATTTTACTTTTATGATTCTTTGTCAACCTATGTTGAGAAAGAACAAATAAACAAAACCCCTCTGAACAGCTGATAACAATTCAGAGGGGTTTAAATTTATTTATTTGTTATTTAAGAATACTGTCCACAATTGCAAGTATGCCGTCACTTGCAGCTTTAACTTTTGCATTTGCTTTTTCTTCCGTAGTATCCTTTGCACCAAAGTATACTTTTATTTTAGGCTCGGTTCCACTTGGTCTTACGCAGAACCAAGTTCCGTCTTCAAGTATGTAATAAAGCACGTTACTTGAAGGAAGTCCGCTTACTGATTCTTCACCGGTTACCATATTTACGATTTTGTCTATGGAATAATCTCTTGCTTCAATAACCTTTACACCTGCAACTTCCGTAAGTGCATCAGCTCTTAATGTATCCATAACTTTCTTGATCTGTGCAGCTCCGTCAATGCCCTTAAGTGTGATTGAAGTAATATCTTCTTTGTAATAACCGTATTTCTCATAAAGAGCAATAAGTCCGTCATAAAGGCTCATACCCTTTGATTTGTAGAATGCGGCAAGCTCGCAAACAAGCATAGTTGCAAGACAGCCGTCTTTATCCCTTGCATAAGTGCCTGCAAGACAGCCGTAGCTTTCTTCAAAACCAAACATATATTCATAACTGTTATCAGCTTCAAAATTCTTTATTTTTTCGCCTATGTATTTAAAGCCTGTAAGTACATCAAAATATGTCATACCATATTCTTTACAAATAGCCTTTGTCATATCTGTTGAAACTATGGTTGAAACAACTGCACCGTTTGCGGGAAGTGTTCCTGCGGCTTTTTTCTGTGAAAGTATATATTCACAAAGGAGAGCACCCGTCATATTTCCTGTAAGCACCATATAATCACCATCGGTCTTTTTAACTACAGCTCCCAGTCTGTCTGCGTCAGGGTCGGTACCTACAATAATATCTGCGTCAACTTTCTTTGCAAGCTCCATAGCAAGGTCAAAAACAGCCTTGTTTTCAGGATTAGGATAGCCTACTGTTGTAAAGTTGCCGTCAGGCTTTTCCTGCTGAGGAACAACATAAACATTTTTAAAGCCGGCTTTTGCAAGTGCTCGTCTTACAGGCTTATTGCCTGAACCGTGAATAGGAGTGTAAACAATTTTTAAATCGGTTTCATCAATAATTTTCTGATTAACTATTTGTGCTGTAACTGCATCGAGATAGTGTACGTCAAGTTCGGGACCTACATACTGAATAAGACTTGAATTTACAGCCTCCGTAAGATCAGCCATTTTGATCATTTTAAAGTCGGTAATTGCGTTTACTTCTTTAATAATTTCACCGTCACGGGGATAAGGAACCTGTGCACCGTCTTCCCAATAAACTTTGTAGCCGTTATATTCCGGTGGATTATGACTTGCAGTAATAACTATGCCTCCTGTACAGCCTAAATTTCTTACAGCAAAACTAAGCATAGGAACAGGTCTTAATTCATCTGACAAATATGCCTTAATACCGTTGCCTGCCAAAACACGTGCTGTTACTTCGGCAAATTCGGGTGAATAATTTCTTGAGTCGTAAGCAATAGCAACACCCTTTTTTACGGCTTCTTCACCTTGTTTTTTTATATAGTTTGCAAAACCCTGAGTGGCTTTGCTTACTGTATAAATGTTCATTCTGTTTGTACCTGCGCCTAATATACCTCTTAAACCGCCTGTACCAAATTCAAGATTTTTATAAAATCTTTCTTCAATTTCCTTAGGATCATCTTTAATGGAAAGTAATTCGGATTTTGTAGCCTCGTCAAAATAACTGTCCTCACACCAACGCTTATATTCTTCCATGTAACCCATAAAAAAACTCCTTTCAATTTAAATTTATTATTTCATAAGAAATAACGTTGTTTTAATTTAATTATACAAAAAAAAAGTAAATTTTACAAGGGGAAAAGTGTATAAGTTTGGTACATATGTATAATATTTTGCTGCCTAAATTTTTTATATTATTAAGATTAATATTTTTAACATATTCAATATTGCAATAAGTTATGTTAATAAGTAATAAACAAATGTTGTTGCGGGTTTGATGTAACAATTACGGTTTATGAGAATATGTTACAGTATAAATAAAATCGGAGGGATATTATGTACTACAATATAGAGAGATATAATACTGATATGGAAAGACTGTTTAGTGATTATACGGGCTACAGACTAGGAAAGGGCTGGCCTGCTTACAAAAACGTAAGCGTAGAGCAAATGGCAGAGGTTATGGATGATAAGCTCTTTGTGCCTAAGTATGACACAGAAAACGGAAGCAGTAAGTTTACAGCAGCAGAAAGAAAGCCTGATATGTCAAAGCGGGATATGGAGCTTATGAAGGCATTATACAGTCAGCTTAATTCAATGCTTAACAAATTTGCCGAAAGAGTTATAGATGAATATGAATATATGGAAAGCCCTATTTACGATCCCGAAGGAATAGACAGAGAAACTCTTGCGCAAATTGTTGAGAGAGTAATAGAACTTGCAGAGGAAGAAATGGATTCTCCACAGGAAATATCACTTGAAATTCAGCAGTCCGATATGCTTTGGGGAAGAAGAAATATGTTTAGAAGTTTAATCGAAGCTATTGTATTAAGTGAAATATTTGCAGTAAGACGTCCTAACTACAGAAGAGTAAGAGAAAATTATGTATACACAAACGGCGTGTATGACGGAGTAAGAGCCAGATAAAAAATTACCGGAGAAGAGGACATTAAGGCTTTTTCTCCGGTATAAATTTAATAAAATGATACATATTTTGTAACCCGTCTTGTGTATTAAGATTTTATATGATATAATAATTAATAAAGTTGACAAGTATATTATACTGTTATAAGGAAAGCTAATTAGTAGGAATAAATTTGCGTGTATTTTTAATATAAGATACAAGGAGTTATAATAATATGATAAAGGTAATGTTTGTCTGTCATGGCAGTATCTTGAAAAATCCCGAAAAAGTCCGTAAAATCAATGGTTTTACAGCGAAGAAAGGCACTTATTACCACTACTACACCATTTTGAAATAGCTTTGATGAGACAAATATATTGAAAATATTGTAAATTTTGTGGAAATCAAAAATATACTTTTTTATGATATAAATTGGATAGACATTGTCTGCTGGATTCATATCCGTAGAAAAAATAATGGAATTTTGAACCTTTTATTTAAAGAAGATGTTGGAGAGTGGTGAAAATGAGTTGAGTGATTATGGGGAATAAGCTGATAAATGATGACAAAAATAACATTATGTACAATTTTGTTAAAATAGATGACGTCTTAAGAGATATATGTGCAGTATCATTTAATCTTCACAGAAAGCTACGTATCAAGCAGTCAATACAACTCTTATCCAAAGGAATTGGATTCTTGGCTACTGAATTGCTAGTGAAGAGGTGCAAGGGGTAGGGCGAGTTAAGTATGGAGCAGAAATCATAAAAAACTCTATAAAGAACTGTCGGCAGAGTATGGAAAAGGATATGCCTTTGTGGCAAGATAGCAGCATATTCATACGGAGAATCAGGATTATTTTATTGATCTTGTGTTTTATAATTATATTTTCAAATGCTTTGTACTGATAGACTTGAAAACACAGAAAATCACATATCAGGATGTTGTGCAGATGGATATGTATATCCGTGTATGATGAATTAAAGCACAGTGAGGGAGATAATCTCACAATTGGTATTGTGCTTTGCTTTGACAAGGATGAAGATATTGCAAAGTATTCTGTGCTTCACAGTAATTAGCAGTTGTTTGCTTTCAAGTATAAATTTTACCTGCCGATGGACGAAGAATTAAGAGCAGAAATTGAAACATAGCAGTTGATGTTTTATTTGTAGCAAAAAGAGAAAAAAGAAACAGGAATATAAAAATATAGGAAGAACTAGTGGTTTGGGAAATAAGTGAGAATATCTGGCATTTGTTTATTTCCAAAGCCCAAAAGTTGATGAGGAGGAGATTGAGTTGAAAGCGGATAATGTATCATTGTTAGAATTTATAGGTGCGAGTAAAAGAACATTTTATATTCCAGTATATCAGCGTAATTATGATTGGAAAAAAGTGCAATGCCTGACACTGTTTAAAGATATAGAAGCTATTGCCGTTTCAAAGAATCGATCAAGTCATTTTATGGGGACAATAGTTTATGTGGAAGGCGAATCTAATGCAACATTTCGTGCCTTCACAGTTATTGATGGGCAACAGAGATTGACTACCATCATGATTCTTTTAAAAGCAATTGTAGATTCTATAGATAATGAGGATTTAAAGGAAGATATTTTTGAAAGCTATTTGATAAATCGTCGATGTTCTGAAGCCTTGAGGATAAAATTAAAGCCAATGAAAGAAGATGCCAGAAACTTTCAGAGGCTGATTGATAATCAGATTAATGATATGGAAGAAACCCAGATATTTAATAATTATAAGTTGTTTATGGAACTACTAAAAGAATCGATTCTTTCACCAGAGCAGATTTATGCAGGAATACAAAAGCTTGAGATTGTATATATTGAGTTGAATGAACAGAAAGAAAATCCTCAGCTTATTTTTGAATCTTTAAATTCTACGGGGCTGGATTTAACGCAGGCCGATCTGATTAGAAACTATCTTTTGATGGGAAAAGAGTATTATACACAAGAGGTTCTTTATAATAAATATTGGCTTAAGCTAGAAAAAATGTTGCCAGATGCCATGATTTCGGATTATATTAGAGACTATCTAACATTGAAAACAGGAAATATACCCAATAAAGCTGATGTGTATAGTAGCTTTAAGGGATATTATCAGGAGTTGGGAAATTATGATTCTGAAGGATTTTTAGAAGAACTTACTACATATGGAGAATATTATAGTTGGTTTAAATTTTGCAATTGTCCAGATATAAACATTAATCAGCGACTGCTCCATTTGCAAAAGCTGAAATCTACAGTAGTATATCCGTTTTTATTAAGTGTTTTTGAAGATTGCTATGTATATCATAATATTGAACGTGAACAGGTATGTCAAACAATGGATGTTATTCTTTCATACGTAGTGCGGCGCCTGCTTTGCGAAATGCCGACAAATGCCTTAAATAAGGTATTTGCAACAATGGCAAAAGATGTTGAGCGCTCTTCAGGAATAACACTTTCAGAAAAAGTGATTTGTGTGTTATCCGGTAAAAAAGGAAAAGTGATTTTCCCCAATGATAATATTTTAAAAGAACATATGATGACTAGAAATGCTTATAAATTTGCACATATCAAATTTGTTTTGGAACAAATTGAAAGAAATAAAAGCAAAGAAACAGTAACATTTGATTCTCTTACAATTGAACATATTATGCCACAAACTTTAACTGCGAAATGGAAAATAGACCTTGGGAAAAGGGCTCAGGAAGTATATGACAAATATTTGCATTGTTTAGGAAATTTGACTCTTAGTGGCTATAATTCAGAACTCTCAAATGCCAGCTTTAACGAAAAGCAAGATTTGTATAGCCAATCCAATATTTGTATTACGAAAGCTATTGCGCAATATGATCAATGGGGGGAAGCTGAGATATTAAATCGTGGAGAGATGCTAATTGAAGATATTAAGAAAATTTGGAGATGTCCTGATACGCTTAACAATATAAACTTGGAAACTGATACCAGGACAGAATTTGATTTTACTGATGAAGTAAATGTTACAGGGCGTACTCCGTCAGAGTTAGAAATCATTGGAGAAGTATTTTCAGTAACTTCGTGGAGAGATTTCATGAAGAAAGTATGTGAGTTCCTTTATGAATATGATGCGCAGGTTTTTCGGAGTCTTACTAAGCATAATGATTTTAAGGGTAAGAGTATTAGAATCATTGATGATAATGATTCTAATATGCGCTCACCGCTTAAAATTGCAGAAGGACTTTATATTGAAACAAATAGAAGTGCCAATGATATACTAAATTATTGTAAATTGATTATTGAGAAATTTGATGGAGTAGAAGAATTAAGCTCGTATAAATTAAAAGCAATTTAGTGTTTAGAGTGAATATTTTTATGCCAATAACGACATCATTTGCCCGTGAATTTGCGTAGATTTACATAGAATTGAGAGAAGTTCGGGTAAAATCAAAGAAGAAAAGTGCTGAGAAGCCTGAAATATCAAGGTTTAAAGGCTTAGGAGAGGATAGATTCAAGATGATAAAATACTATTTGTTTGCCACGGCAGGAAGTGCTGATTTGATGGAATCCCTTTAATTGATGTGAGTTCTTTGATGGAGAGAA
>JAUNPM010000087.1:6395-6963 GCA_030536675.1 Clostridia bacterium
AACAGGTTTACAACTTTTGAAAAGAGTTCTGATATGATAAATTTTTGAAAAGAGATGAAATTAATATGGACGATAGAATAAGAGAAGAATTAGAACACCAATTTCAAAATTCAGATAATGAGAAATTTGTTTCTGGAGATTCACGGCTTAATGCATATGTTTATAAAAAGTTTTTGTTTCCTTATAATCAATTAGATTATACAAGAAAAATATTAGCAGATACAGTAAAAGATTTTACAATATATTTTGTGATGAGTTGTGGAAGAAAAGAAATAAAGTCATACGAAGTGCACAATGAATACGTGTACATAAAATATTGCGATATAGATAATGGTGAGATAAAAGAATTAACATTGAACTTAATCGAAAAAGTTTGTTCAAATCACCTTGTTTTAAAAATTCTTCAATTCTTTTTTGAGTATGAAATTTGTAAAAGTGGTTCTTCTTTCAAAGTATATATTTCAACTGAACATATGGAACAATTACGAAAAATAAGACCAGATATTTATGCTTTTTTCCCAGAGGAGTGTAAAAAAAGCAATTTGTTTTTTATGGAGTTTGATATATA
>JAUNPM010000088.1 GCA_030536675.1 Clostridia bacterium
CTGAAAGAAATGCAAGCATTTCTTTCAAGGCTGTCGACTTTTTCGACAGCCAGAACCGTCCTGCAAATAACTTTACAAAACGGTTTTAATTATAATTATATGTTTATGTTTTTATTAAGCTGCAACTGCCTCTCCGAGCTTTTTGCAGCTTTCAACAGCGTCATCATCGGGAGCGTCATTACAAATAACACTTTCGCATACGATGTTTGCACCTGCTTCCTTGCATCTGTCCTCCCAAGTTCTCATCCATTCGCCGTCACCCCAGCCGTAAGAACCAAAAAGAGCAACCTTCTTACCGCTGATATTACATGCGGCAAATACAGGTTCAAATTCACTTTCTTCAAGCTCTTCTGCGCCCATTGCAGGACAGCCGAAAGCAATAGCGTCAAAGCCTTCAACCAAAGATGCGTCAAAATCACTTACTGAATACAAAGTTACATCAGCACCCTTAGCCTGTGCACCGCTTACTACAGCCTCTGCCATAGCCTGTGTATTACCTGTACCACTCCAATATACAACTGCTACTTTACTCATTAACATTACCTCCGTTAAAAAATTTTTTATTTATTTAAAGCGGCAGCAGCGGATATATATCCGCAAAGCCCACAAATAGTGACCTTTCCCACCGTTTTACATACTCAGTATTTCCCCTATGACTGTCGGCTTTCCCTACAGTCGTACAATATTATGCTGCTATTGTAAGGCTTAATATTGATAAACCCTCGTGCAGCTTTCTGCAATATACATCGGTACATTTTTTAAACTTAGCAAACATTTTTTTTGCTTCCCATTCATTTGAATATACCTTCCAACACCCTGAACACTTACAGTTCTTACCCTTGTTTTCAATAAAACCCTTCACATCCTCCAAAGGATAACCCAGAAACAGCCCAATTTCGTGAGGAAACTCACTGCACTTTCCTATTCTTTCCGCTAAGTGCTCTACATATTCTTTAATATTGCTGCCTCTGTAGCCCTTTTGAGCAAGCAAACATTTTGCCTCATCGGAACTTAGATCTTTCTTTAATTTATTTGGTCTGAATACATAAATTAAAGCTCTGTCCCCACATACTTTCAAAATACAGACATAGACGCCTTTAGAATTAAGCATATTGTTCATATATTCAATTTTAGCCTTAAGCGTATCAACACTTTCAAATTTATCATTAAACAAATTAGCCGTTTTTAGCCCTGCCAATGTAGGTGAACAATGACGAACCAATAATTCTTCAGACATAAAATCCCCCTCTTAAATTTACATTACGTGTTCCTCTAAAATTGATTTTAATGCAGTCATAGAGCTTGAATGAGAACGTGCGATCACGGTTTTCTTGCCCTTTGTTTCACTTATTGCGCAGTTTATCATTTTATGTGAAACTGTATTTGTAAAAAGAACGAGCAAATCAGGATCACCTATTTTATTTTTGAGCGTTCCCTTCATTTGTGTATAAACTTTAGCCCTGCACTTATATTCTTTACACAAATCTTTATATTTAGTAACCATACAATCATTTCCACCGACTATAACTATGCTCATATTGTCCTCCCTTCAGTTAGCAATCACTAACTTATATGTTAAAAAAAAGCAGTTCTATTAGTTAGAACATTCTAACCCTATTAAATAAATTTTTGTTAGCTATTGCTAACTCTTTTTTATCATACTATATTTTTCCGTTTTTGTCAATAGTTTTTTGCAGATTATTTTCTTAATTATATTTTCAAATCGGCATATAAATAAAATAACCCCCTTTCAGACAAATTCTTTTGATTTTATCCGAAAGGGGGCAAATTTCATTAATTATTTAAAACAGTCATTTTAATTGGCTTTTGAAGATTTAGCAAACTCGGTTACTCTGGTTTCTCTTATAAGATTGACCTTAATATTACCGGGGTACTCAAGCTCGTTTTCGATCTTCTTGGCAATATCTCTTGCCATTAATACCATATCATCATCAGATACCTTTTCAGGTACTATCATAACTCGCAACTCTCGACCTGCCTGAATTGCGAAAGATTTTTCAACTCCATTAAATGAATCAGCAATCTCTTCAAGTGACTGCAAACGTTTAATATACGTTTCAAGAGTTTCACTTCTTGCTCCCGGTCTTGCAGCAGAAATAGCGTCTGCGGCCTGTACCAATACGGCAATAATACTCTTAGGTTCAACATCTCCGTGATGTGCCTCAACAGCATTTACAACTATACTCGGTTCCTTGTACTTTCTGCAAAGCGCAGCACCAAGTTCCACGTGAGTTCCTTCCATATCCTGGTCAATTGCCTTGCCTATATCGTGGAGCAATCCCGCTCTCTTTGCCAATGTAACATCTTCACCAAGCTCGGCAGCCATTACACCGCACAAATGGGAAACTTCAATTGAATGTTGTAAAACATTCTGACCATAACTGGTTCTGTATTTCATCTTACCCAAAAGACGAATTAATTCAGGATGAAGACCGTGAACACCTGTTTCAAATGTAGCACTGTCCCCTGCTTCTTTCATTACGGCTTCAACTTCCATTTTAGCCTTGTCAACCATTTCCTCTATTCTTCCCGGATGAACACGACCGTCAATGATCAGCTTTTCAAGAGCAATTCTTGCAATTTCTCTTTTCATAGCTCCAAAGCCTGACAAAATGACCGCTTCCGGTGTATCATCAATAATAAAGTTAATGCCTGTTAATTGTTCCAATGTCCTAATATTTCGACCTTCACGACCGATAATTCTGCCCTTCATTTCATCGTTAGGCAGATTCACCACAGATACAGTTGTTTCTGCAACGTGATCTGCAGCACAGCGCTGAATAGCGTCGGCAATTATTTCTTTAGCTTTTTTATCAGCCTCGGACTTTGCTTCCGCTTCCATTTCCTTGATCATCACAGCTGTTTCGTGCTTAACTTCATCTTTAACGCTTTCAAGTATATACTCCTTAGCTTCTTCAGTAGTCAAGCCTGATATACGCTCAAGTTCAGAAAGCTCCTTATCTTTAAGGGCTTGAATTTCCTTACGCTCATTTTCGATTATTTCAATCTTGTTGTTAAGCTGTTCCTCTTTCTTCTCAAGCTGTGCAGTCTTTTTATCTACTGCATCTTCTTTCTGTGTAATACGTTTTTCAAGGCGCTGAATTTCATTTTTCCTATCCTTACATTCCTTTTCAACTTCATTCTTTGTTTTTAATGCTTCTTCTTTAGCTTCAATGAGAACTTCCTTTTTGGTAGCCTCTGCACTTTTTCTTGCCTCCAGCTTAATATTTTCCGCTTCTCTTTCGGCAGATCCTATTTCAGCCTCGGCAAATCTTTTCCTGATATACTTACCTATAACTATACCAATTATCAACGAAATTAAAATGGATGCAAAGACGATACATAACCAAATAAGTGTTGATGTATACAGTCTGAACACCTCCTGTTAAATTTTCAAAGTTCAATAATCGGCATAAGGGACACCCCTTCGCCTTTATAAACACCTTAAAGCAATAGGAAACCAACTCTATGCAGCTATTCAAAAAGAGGTTTCCTCATTACTTTAAACGTGTATAAAGAGTCTACGTAATAATGCACGTATACATAAACTCCTCATTGTTACATATCTATTTTATTACTTTTTACCTGACTTGTCAAGTAATTTAATGTTGAAAAGTGCCATATTAAACCTATTCCACAAACTCAAAATCTATGGTTCTTGTTTCCGTACTTGCCCTTACAAGCACGACCTTCACATTATCGCCTATTGTATAGGTCTTGTTTGTATTTTCCCCAATATATCTCATATGCTCTTCATCAAACTCATAATAATCATCGTCAAGCTCTTTCACGGAAACCATACCCTCAACCGTATTAGGTAGTTCAACATATATACCCCATGAAGTTACGCCTGATATTATGCCGTCAAATTCCATACCGACTTTATCCTGCATATACTGCACGATCTTATATTTATCGGTATCTCTTTCAGCGTCCTCTGCACGTCTTTCATTTACGGAGCATTGGGCGGATACTTCAGTCAATATTTTTTTATAATGCCTTATTCTGTTTTCGTCCAGCCTTCCTTCAATATATTCGCTTATTATTCTGTGTATCTGCAAGTCGGGATATCTTCTTATAGGCGAAGTAAAATGGCAGTAATATTCAGCCGCAAGTCCAAAATGCTTTCCGTTTTCAGCTGTATACTTTGCCTGCTTCATACTTCTTAAGGTCATACGATGTATCAAAGCCTCCTCAGGCTTTCCCTTTGTTTGCTTAAGTAACTGCTGATAGCTTTTAGGGTGCTTTGAGCTTCCCTTTAACAAATAACCGAAAGGTGCAACAAGCAGCTGCAATTTTTCATATTTTTCTTCATCGGGCACTTCGTGGGTTCTGTATACAAAAGGTGTTTCAAGCCAGTAAAAATGTTCTGCAACGGTTTCATTTGCCGCCAGCATAAATTCTTCTATAATACTTGTGGCAACATTTCTTTCCCTCTTCACTATATCAATAGGCTTGCCCTCTTCATCAAGTATGATCTTGACCTCTTCACTTTCAAAATCCACACTTCCCCTTTTCTGCCTTTTGTTAAAAAGAATGTTCCTCAAATTTTCCATTTCTTTAAACATAGGCACCAGATCCTTATATTCTTCATAATAAGGAGAGCTTTCATTTGTAAGAAGATCGTACACGACCGTATAACTCATTCTTCTGTTTACATTTATAATTGCTTTTTTAATATCGTGAGATACAATGTCACCCTTGCTGTCTATTTCCATAACACAGCACAGAGTAAATCTGTCCTCTCCCGCATTAAGTGAGCATATTCCGTTAGACAGCTTATGAGGCAGCATAGGTATAACTCTGTCTACAAGGTACACGCTTGTACCTCTTTTGTAAGCCTCTTTATCAAGAGGTGATTTTTCTTTTACATAATAAGAAACATCAGCAATATAAACACCAAGCTCATAATTGCCGTTTTCAAGTCTTTTAACGGATACTGCATCATCAAGATCCTTTGCGTCCTCCCCGTCAATAGTAACCATTATAACATCTCTAAGATCCTCTCTCCCTGTTTTATCCTCATTTTCTATTGTTTCGTTTATTCCTTCAATTTCATTGTAAACATCTTCGGGAAACTCCACAGGCAGGTCATACTGCATTATTATAGACAGTATATCAACCCCCGGGTCATTTATATGCCCCAATATTTCTGTTACCGTACCCTCCGGATTGTCTTTTCCTTCGGGTGGCTTGGTAATTTTAACAAGAACCTTATGCCCGTCAACAGCTCCCAGATTTTTTCCCTTGGGAATATATATATCATCACATATTTTTTTATCATCGGGTATTACAAATCCGTAATCCCTTACCTTTTCATAGGTTCCCACAATGTGCTTCATACCGTGAGAAAGGACCTTTACAATTTCCCCTTCCGCACGTCTTCCCGTATTGTTTAATATCCTGCAAATGACCCTGTCCTTGTGCATAGCTCCGTTTGTAGCATTTGCAGGTATAAAAACTTCATTTTCCATTCCTTCAATATTTACAAATCCAAAGCCTCTGCCGTTTCCCTTAAATTCACCTGCGTACTGATGAAGACTTTCAGCAGTAACTATTTTTCCTTTTTTCGTTTCTATAATTTTACCTTCGCTTTCAAGCTCATCAATTATATCAAACAACAGCTGTATTTCATTATGAGGCACCATCATAAAAGCCGCAATGTCTTTTACCCTCATAGGTCTGTATTCCTTATCCCTTATAAATTCAAAAACAGTTTTTTTCCTTTCCTCAAACAAATTTAAATCCTTTTCATTCTCCATAACAACACCTCTTTCAATAATTAGTCCACTTCCTAATATAATTATACACCAATATTTTAAATACTACAACAAAAATAAAATACAGCCTACTTACAGCAATTTTTAATTATAACAATCATATAACAATTTTCACTGACAATTTCACTTATTATTTATTGACTTATTTATAATAAATTGATATACTGTATTTATCAGCAATTTTGCTTTATATTATACAGGAGGCGTAATAATGAATCCAATTGAAGTACGCAATATTAAAATTGGAGAAGGTATACCAAAAATTTGTCTTCCGATCGTTGGACACACTCAGTACGAGATCACATCACAGGCTATGACAATAGCGGCGCTTAAGCCCGATATTGTAGAGTTCAGAGCTGACTGGTACGATGAATGTACTAACAAAGAAAATCTTATAGAAATGCTTATGCTTATCAGAAAACTTATTGATAAGACTCCTTTGCTTTTTTCTTTCCGTACTGTTGTTGAGGGCGGCATACAGGAATTACAAAAGGCGGATTATATCAGACTCAACAAAACAGCTGTTGAAAGCGGTCTTGTTGATATGGTTGATATCGAACTTATGATAGGGGACGAAGACGTAAAAGATCTTATTAAAACAGCTCACGAAAATAATGTAGTTGTTGTTTTATCAAATCACGATTTTGAAAAAACCCCCGAAAAAGAAGTTCTTATTTCACGAATGGAAAAAATGATAGAACTTGGTGCAGACATTCCCAAGGTTGCAGTTATGCCAAATAATAACAGAGATGTTCTTACACTTCTTGACGTTACGGACACATTCCACACAAGCCATACAAATTACCCTATTATAACAATGGCTATGGACGGAAGAGGTGTTGTAAGCCGAATTGCAGGTGAAATTTTCGGTTCATCTATTACATTCGGCTGTGCAAGAAAAGCCTCTGCTCCGGGGCAAATAGAAGCAGGCGAGCTTTCACTTGCTCTCAGAATACTTCATTCAAATTTATATCATAAAGAAATATAAAACAAAAGCAAAGAGAAATCACCGCTCTTTGCTTCTGCGTGTCGATAAAGTCGACACGCTTGCAAGAAATGCTTGTCAGCACTTTCAGCTAAAGCTGAAAGCCAGCCTGCGGCTGTCAGATAAATCTTTCTGTGCAA
>JAUNPM010000089.1:0-2118 GCA_030536675.1 Clostridia bacterium
GCCATAAATTCAGCTATTATATTTGCAGCGGCAATAGATGTAATGCTTCCGCTGTCATACTGGGGCGCAACCTCCACAACATCATATCCCACAATATTCAGCTCCTTTAACCCTCTTATAAGCTCCAAAGCCTGTGCCGTTGTAAAGCCGCCTATTTCGGGAGTTCCAGTACCCGGTGCATATGCAGGGTCAAGAAAATCTATATCAAAAGTAAGAAACACTTTCATATCTCCAACTCTTTTTTTAATTTCATTTACTATCTCACTCATAGTCATTTTGTGACATTCGCTTGCTATTATTACCTTAAATCCCAGAGCCTTACTCATTTTAGCGTCCTCGTTGTTATAAAGCCCGCCTCTCATACCTATCTGTATTGACCTTGAAGTGTCAATAAGTCCTTCATCGGCAGCGTGTCTGAAAGGAGTGCCGTGATTATATGCTTTCCCGAAATATTCAGCCCAAGTATCATAATGTGAATCAAAATGAACAAGAGCCACCTTTCCGTTTACCTTATGACAGGCTCTAAGCTCAGGCAGTGTCACCGAATGATCTCCGCCCATACCAATAGGTACAACTCCGTTTTTATAAAGGGGCAAAAATCCCTTTTCTATTTCATCATAAGAATCTTCCGTATATCCCGGTATTGTTTTTACATCACCATAGTCAACGCCCGAACAGTAGTCAAATATATTTACATCAAGTACGGGATTATAAGGCTTTGTAAGTGATGAAATATCCCTTATTGCCGAAGGACCGAATCTTGTTCCCGAACGATATGTTGTGCACCAGTCCAAAGGTATACCCACAACAGCAAAATCTATATCATCAACAGTCTTTTTATATACCATTCTCATAAAAGTTTTTATTCCGGAGAATCTTGGGGATTCCATAGAATTTTCAGGTTTGTACTTTATCATAATATTAACTCCCTCCGCAATTTTTAATTTCCATAGCCCTCTATATATTTTTGCAGCTTTCTCACAGCTGATGCTTGGCTTATTCCCAAAGCCTTTGCTACTGCCACTGTCGTCTTGTTGGCTTCATATGTATGTATAACTATTTCTTTTTCAAATGCCTCAATTTCTTCTTTAAGTGAATATCTTTCCTTAAAATTTTCATTTGAATTTATGGATATTTCTTTAGGCAGATTATATACATCTATTCTGTCACTTTCAGATGTAAGCACAATTCTTTCAATTACAGCCTTTACCTGACTTATATTTCCCTTCCAGACATACTTATATAAAGCACTGTATGCCTTAGGAGAAAAGAATGTATTTCTATCATACTTTTCATTAAATTTTTTAAGATACATATTTATATATTCTCTTAAATCGTCAACTCTTTCTCTTAAAGGCGGTATTTCTATGTTTATGACGGAAAGGCAATGATAAAGCTCTGATATGATTTTTTCATTATTATACAATTCATCAAGTGAATATTCCGAAATTGCAGCCACCTTAATTTTTCCTTCATCTATACACTTTTTTATTTTAAACTGCATATATTTTGAAAGCCTTTCAATATTTTCAATTATTACCAAACCGTTTCCCACTGTTTCAGCTATGCCTTTTTCTCCGTCGGAGCCGAAAAAAGTCTTTTCAATTATTTCATCTGAAAAAAGGCTGCAATTTATTGTTTCAACAGCCTCTTCGCTCCACTTGCTTATTTTATGCATAGCCATTGCAAGGCTTCTTTTTCCGCAGCTTTCTTCACCCCATATAAACACGGGTATTTTTACATCAGCCACCTTTGTTATCAGCTTAACATTATCCTGCATTATTCGGCTTTCAGCAACTATTTCACTGTTTATTCTGCTTGACATTCTAAGACTTTTTATCTCTCTTTCAAGTCTGGCACTGTGCACCTTAAGAGCCTCGTATTTTTCCACTATATCACTTGGCAAAAAGAACTCCCACGCAGAAAAGCACACTATATATTTAAGCTCCCCGTCGTCATAAACAGGCACGCCCGTTCCCAATATTTCACGACCGTTTGCATCCTTCTGCATAGCCTTGACAGTAGTTTTTTGTTCAATAACCATTTTTGTTATTGACGGAGAAAAAATACCACGGCTTTCATAATAATCCATATTTTTGCCTAAAGCCTCATTTTTAT
>JAUNPM010000089.1:2128-6812 GCA_030536675.1 Clostridia bacterium
ACTGTCATTTATGTAAACAAGTGTTCCGTCCTTGTCCGCAATGGTAAGTCCCTCGTGCAAAGCATTGAGAAACATAATCGTTTCTTTCTCCATAGTCCCACCCTCTTTATTTTATACATTTAAAATTTTAGAGAAAAATTGTTTTGCTCTCTCGGTCTTAGGGTGTTTAAATATATTTTCGGGAGTGTCATCTTCTATAATATATCCTCCGTCCATAAAACAAACTCTGTCCGATACCTCCGAAGCAAAACCCATTTCGTGAGTTACAACTATCATTGTCATTCCGTCTTTTGCAAGCCCCTTCATTACTTCAAGAACCTCTCCTACAAATTCGGGATCCAGTGCAGATGTCGGCTCATCAAAGAGCATAATTTTAGGCTCAACAGCCAAAGCCCTTGCTATGGCAACTCTCTGCTGCTGTCCTCCCGACAATTGAAGAGGATAGGAATTTCTTTTTTCATACATACCCACTTTTCTTAAAAGCTCCTCAGCCTTTTTCACAGCCTCCTCTTTTTTTATCTTTTTAACGTGTATGGGAGTTTCAATAACATTTTCCAAAACAGTCATATGAGGCCACAAATTAAACTGCTGAAAAACCATTCCCACGCTTTTTCTTATTTCTCTTGCGGCTTTTTCATTGTGCTTTCTTACTACAGTGCCATTGCCGCCCTTTAAAACATTGTTGTATATACTTACTTCTCCCTTTGAGGTCGCCTCAAGATAATTAAGACATCTCAAAAAAGTACTTTTTCCCGAACCGCTTGGACCGATTATGCTTACAACCTCTCCTTCCTTCACTTCAATATTTATATCCTTAAGCACTTGAAGCTCACCGTAATTTTTCCCTACTCCAAGAGCCTTTACAACAACATTGTTATTATCCATAACAACACCTCCTACATTGAGAATTTAAACGCCTTTTTCTCACATATCTTTGACAATATTTCAATACATATATTTAAAAGCCAATAAAATACACCTGCACACAAATATACTCCCAAAGGACTGAATGTAATTCCTATAGCCTTATTTGTCATCATTGTAAGCTCTGCAACGGTTATGACCGAAAGCACGGAGGAATCCTTGACCGTCTGTAAAAACTGTCCTGTCAAAGGAGGCAGTATAATACCGTATATCTGTGGAAACAGTATTCTTTTCACCATTTTAAACCACGGTATATTCATAGCATAAGCAGCCTCTCTCTGTCCCTTTCCTATAGATTTTATTCCGCTTTCAAATATTACCGCAACATAAGCGGCAGTATACATTCCCAGTATGCCTATGCCTACGGCCATAGCAGGTATTTTAAGTCCGAAGCTTGGAGGCAGATAATATGCCAAATAAACCTGAACCATAAAAGGAGTACATCTAAATATTTTAATATAGATACCCGCTGTTTTGTTAAATGCTTTAATACTGCAAATTCTCATAAGTCCCAGCAAAATTCCAAGTACTATTGAAATAGCAATTGCAGCAAGGGATATTATAACAGTGTTTCCCAATCCCTGCAAAAGCATAGGCACCGCAATTTCCGCTACGTGACCTAAATTATCCATATATTTCCCTCCTCTAGCCTAAAATTTTCTTTCTTTTTTCCTGTCTTTTTACTATCTCTTCAAGTAAAGCACATATTATAAAATAAAATATTGCTATAGCTATAAAGAAGGGTATAGGCTCATAAGTCTGCTTATAAAGTCTTTGAGCCGTTCTTGTAAGCTCAACTATTGAAATAACGGAAAGCATAGGAGAAATTTTTATAACATTTATAAATTCACTTGTCAGCTGAGGTATAATTATTCTGAATACCTGTGGAAAAATAATTCTCGTAAGCATTTTACCCCTTGACATTCCGAGAGCCTGTGCCGCTTCATACTGTCCCTTTGGTACGGCAGTAAGCCCTCCTCTTATTATTTCAGCCATAAAGCCGCCGCTGTTAAGGCTCAAGGCTATGACACCTGTTGCAAAGGCAGGTATATTGGGACCTATCATAGCAAGAGCATAAAATATAATAAATATCTGAACAAGAAGAGGAGTTCCTCTTACAAAACTTATGTATACATTGACCGCAGCCTTTATAAAACCATTACCCGTAAGCCTTAACAGTGAAAGAATAACGCCCACACAAAGAGCAATTACAATAGCACATATTGATACTAAAACAGTGTACATTAATCCCTGCATTAAATAGGGCATATATTCAATTACAAGCTTAAACCCTTCCATAACAATCACCTCATTAATTTAGGCAGCAGGCAAACGAATAACAATTTATTTGACCTAACACCTAACCGCAAATTTAAGAACCTCTTTTAAAAGAACAGGGAGTTAAACTACATAATATATTTAACTCCTCATTCCTCAACTATTCTTTTCTTATTGTTTAAACTGCAATTTAATTCTTTCTGGCATAATCACTTTCAGGCAGCTCCTCAACACTCTCTCCGAACCATTTTTCCTGCAATTGCGCAAGAGTTCCGTCCTCTTTAAATTTATGTATCTCGGAATTGATATAATCTGAAAGCTCCGTGTCCTCCTTTCTCACAGCCCACGCAAGCCAGGTTTCTTCATCGCCTACCATAGCGGCATTTCCGTTTTCATCCTTTACTATTTCATAATCATCGGGATTCTTCATAACAACGGCAGATGCACTTGCATAATTTTGTGCAACAAGGTCAAGCTGACCGTTTTTAAGCTCCATATAAGCCTCGGGGAATGAATCGTAGGTTTTAAGCTCCTTGTAGCCCTCTTTTCCCTCGGCAATGAGCTTTTCGTTATATGCCTGTGTATCCGTTTCATTGTAGCAGGCAGTCTGTGTACCTACGACCTTGCCGCTCATATCTTCAATTGAATTTATGGTGTCGTCCCCTTTTCTTTTCATAAATACATTTGTACCTCTCTCAATGGGATAAGTCATTGTATACTTTTCCGCTCTTTCGGCAGTGACACCTAATGTTGCGCCTACCATATCATACTTCTTAGCGTCAAGACCTGCAAGTATGCCCTGAAAAGGCAGATCCCTGTAATCAAGCTCAACACCCAGATCATCGGCAATTTTTTGAAACAGATCCGCATTGTACCCTATGATATCGTCACCGTCCAAATACTCAAAAGGCTCATAGGCAGCCTCTGTTGCAACAACAAGAGCTCCCTTTGCCTTAATTTCATTAAGTGTAAGAGCGCCGCCATCTGCCGTCTGTGCTTCACCTTGGCTTGCACTCTCATTTCCTCCGCCTCCGCAGCCCGTAAAACAGACTGTCGTCATAATTCCCGCAGCGATCAATGCAATAACACTTTTAAATCTTTTCATAATAAATTCCTCCTTAAAATTTTGAAACCAATAAAAAAAGGCGTTGCTAAAATAAGCAGCGCCATTGCCGTTAAATCAAATCATCACAATTTTATTTCTTTTTCTTTTGATAAGCCAATATAGACATAAATTCAAAGGCAAGATTTGCCGCCATATATGCCGTTATTTCCGAATGGTCGTAGGGAGGAGCTACCTCCACAACATCAAATCCCACAAAGCTCAGATCCTTAATATTTCTTATATACTGTAAAGCCTCATATGAAGTAAAGCCTCCCACCTCCGGAGTTCCTGTACCGGGGGCATATGCAGGATCAATAAAATCAATATCAAAAGTAAGAAACACCTTCATATCTCCCACTCTTTTTATTATTTCCTCCGCAAGCTCTTCGGGAGTCATTTTATGAAGCTCATCTCCCGGAATGACCTTAAATCCCAGCTCTGCCGCAATTTTAAAATCATCGGGATCGTAAAGAGAACCTCTCATACCTATTTGTATGGAATGTGACGGGTCAATAAGCCCTTCCTCCATAGCTCTTCTAAAGGGTGTTCCGTGATTGTACTTCTGACCGAAAACCGTATCACACAGATCTAAATGTGAATCAAAATGCACAAGAGCAACCTTTCCGTGCTTTTTGTGCACAGCCCTTAGCTCTCCCAAAGTCACAGCGTGATCTCCTCCAAAGGAAATGGGTACTGCTCCTTCATTAAGCACACCTGTAAGGACTTCTTCAATAGCCGTATAGGTTTCGTGTATGTAATCGGGTATAACAGGCACATCACCAAGATCCGCCCCTTTAAGCTCGTCCATAATATTTACGCCCATTGCAACATTGTTGGGCTTTATCATTGCTGAAATATTTCTTATACCGTTAGGTCCGAATCTTGCTCCGGCTCTGAAAGATGCCGCCGTATCAAAAGGAATACCCACAATTGCAAAGTCAAGTCCCTTTGCATTTTCTGCTTTAGGCAATCTCATAAAATTACCCATATTGCAAAATCTGGGAGAACCGGAAGCGCTTGGCGGCTGATAACTGCTCATAAACAAAACCTCACTTTCTAAATCACTTAAATCATTTATTGTCTTTACTTGCAAGCATAATACCACAAATAAAAAACTTCGTCAACTGCCTATTTTTTAAAAAATGCATTATTATTCATTTTTGAATAGTCTTTGACAGCTCATTAATTGAGGTTTTTTTAATTTTATATTTCATAAACCGTTAAATATTCATTTTTGAATATACTTATTCGACTTATTTCAGTTTTTCAACATTCCAAACACCTTAACGTAAAAATCCTTGTATATGCTGTTTTTCCGCCATATAAAAGTAAAATTATATTTAAAAGGAGCGTCCTTAATGTCTATTTCAAAAAGCT
>JAUNPM010000090.1 GCA_030536675.1 Clostridia bacterium
TAAATACTGGAAATATATGTTTCTTGGGTATATGATGCTTGCTTTTATTATACTTGTTCATATGATGCAGCTTTCGGAATGGTATCTTGTTCCCGCTTTCTTTTTGTATCTTATTGTAAGCGCCCTTGTTTGTCATAACTATGTATTGGGTATGATAGGCAATATGTACTACTTTTTAAGAAAGCCCGATAAAGCACAGAAATTTTATAAAACAGCCGTTAAAAGAAATACAAGAAACGTAAAAGCTCTCTATAATTATGCTCTTGATGCTCTTCATCAGGGAAAAGCGGAAGAAGCTCTTAAAGTCTTTCAGCGTGCAGAAAAAATCAATACCAAAGTTATTTTTGAAAAACTTATTCCTCTTGCCGTTTCAAGCTGTTATTGGGTTATGGGTAATATAGACAAGGCAATTGAAACCATAGAAGAGCTTCAAAGCAAATTTAATTACATTAATCCCAACACCCTTACTACCCTTGCATATTTCTATCTTTTAAAAAACGACTTTGAAAAAGCAGAGGAGCTTACCAATCAGGCATTAAATGACAACCAAGCCTATGCCCCTGCGTGGGATAATTTGGGACAAATTTACTTTACACAGGGCAATTACGAAAAGGCTGAAGAATATTTTAAAAAGGCTCTTGAATACAGAGAAAATATGACCGAAAGCCTTTATTATATGGGACTTATAGAAAAAATAAAGGGAAATAAAGATTCAGCCTTAAAATATTTTTATAAATCATCTGAAGGATATATTTCAGCCTTAAGCACAGTAAAAAGAGAAGACATAGAAAAAGAAATAGCCAAATTAAGCAATTAAAATAAAGAAGGGAATCTTATATGAAAAAATTTTTATGTATATTATCTGCATTTTTAATGCTTTTCCCTAATTTTGTATATGCAGACAATATTACAGTACGCCTTGATAACAGCAATATTGAATTTACATCTGTATCACCTGCAATTATTGAGGGCAGGACAATGATACCCATAAGAGGTATATTTGAAAATCTCGGATACGAGATCATATGGTACGGCGAAACAAAAACAGCTGTTTTTAAAAACAGCACTTCAAATATAGTTTTTCCTCTTAATGAATCTTATTTCACATTAAACGGTGAAACAAAGCAACTTGATGTCCCCGCCTGTATTATAAACGGCTCTGCAATGATACCTCTTCGAGCGCTCGGTGAAGCAACGGGGCTTGATGTTTACTGGGACAATGAAACAAAAACCGTGGATCTCTATTCCTGCACACCTATTCCCGAAATGGATGCCATTGCCGAAAATATACATTATTACTGTTTTTCAAAGTCCGCTGTAGACAATTACATCGATATATTAAAAAGCGGTGAATACAAAAGTCCTTATGCAACCTACAGTGTTGACACAGAATTGTACAACTACATTATTTTAGCTAATTTAGCTAAAAATTTAAGCGACTATATTAACACATATTTACCTGCTGCCCCTTATTCACAAGACTATATTGATTCGGTAAACAGCATACTTTATGAGGCAAATCAATATTACATAGCGGTAGCCTCAGACAGTGAAACGGCAGATCCACAAAAGCTTAATACCGCCGTAAACAATTACACTGCCTTAAAAGAAAGCCTTAATACATTAATAGATTCAGAACTTAATAATTATATACTTTCTTTAAATGCCGATACACAGGAGCTTTCTTCATATAAGTCAAATATAAACAGCATACTTAACGTGTCTGTTTCACCTTCTCTTGATTATAACAATGAAGAACGTTTTTTCAACAGTATTGAAGAGTATATATTAAGCCTGCGCAATGAAATAAATTCCGTAAGAGTTGCCGAAAATGTTAAGCCTTATAAATATGCTTTGATATGTGTTATTAATTCCGTAAACAAATCCATTGAAAACATAAACTCAATTAAAATAAACGGAAGTATACAGAATTTCTATGATAAGTATAATATGATAAATGCCGAACAGGAATTTTATTCCAAAATAATAGAGGCATTTTTTGAAAATACCTCCGCACATTTATTTAAAAGCTGAATTTATTGAATTTCTCTTACCTTTGGAAATCAAGACAAACTTTTATGTACTTTATTTAAAAGGTCGACCGTATTGAGAATCAATACGACCGACCTTTTAATAAATAAAACAAATTTTCTTTTGTATGTTTCTTATAAACCACACCGATTGACAAAGAACCTAAAACTTAAGAAACACCAAAATATTATTTTTTTTCAAGCTCACTCAGCTTATATGATAATGTCATTACACTATCTGTCAAATGTACATTTTCAACTATAACATTATCGGGAGTGTGCAAATCTATATGTGAAAAATTCCATATTCCCTTAACGCCGTTCTCAACAAGTATAGGAGATATTTGAGGTGCATTATTTTTAGGGATTGAAAGCACCGCAATGTCAACTCTGTTGTTTTTAAGAAAGGATTCAAGTTCTTCAACATTTTGTATAACAACATCTCCCGCCTTTTTGCCTATAAGCTCAATATTATTATCAAATGCTCCTATAAAATTAAATCCTCTTTTCTTAAAATTGCCGTAGTTTGCAAGAGCCTGTCCAAGGTTACCGGCACCTATGATTATCAGATTGTATTCTCTGTCAAGTCCCAGTATCTTTTTAATTTCCTCATAAAGCATTTCCACATTATAACCATAGCCTCTTTGACCAAAGCAGCCGAATTTATTTAGATCCTGTCTTATTTGTGAAGCTGTAACATTCATTCTCCTGCTTAGTTCGTTAGAGGAAATTCTCATAATACCGTGCTCCAGCAGGTCGCCTAAATACCTGTAATATCTGGGCAATCTTTTTATAACGGCAATAGAAATTTTTTCATTTTCAATACTGCTCATAATTCATTCACCTTTTCCCGTTTTTTTTATTATAAAAGAAATATCTTTTTTTGTCAATCTTCACTTTTAACACCCATTCCCAAAACTCCGAAAACATATTTTCATATTCTCTTTTAGATAAGTAAAATAATTTATTTATAAAAAAATAGAAAAAATTACTAATTTCCTATTGACAAAGTATGAAAACTGTGATATATTAATATCACATTAAAACATATCAACTTTATAGGAAATATATGAAAGGCGGTTTTAGAATGGCAAAAATTTATAACAGTATGACAGAATTAATTGGCGGGACTCCTCTTTTAAAAATAAATAATTTCAATAAAAAGCAAGGTATAGATAATTTATATGCTAAGCTTGAATATTTCAATCCCGCAGGAAGCGTTAAAGACAGAATTGCTCTTGCAATGATAGAAGATGCAGAAAAAAGCGGCAAGCTTAAAGCAGGCGCTACGATTATTGAACCCACAAGCGGAAACACAGGCATAGGCATTGCGGCAGTTTCCACAGCAAAAGGATACAAGGCAATACTTACAATGCCCGAAACAATGAGCATTGAAAGACGAAACTTACTTAAAGCCTATGGTGCGGAAGTAGTTCTTACAGACGGAGCTAAAGGAATGAAAGGCGCTATTGAAAAAGCCGAGGAGCTTAACAAAGAAATTGAAAACTCAATAATATTGGGACAGTTTGATAACGAATCAAATCCCAAAATGCACAAAGCCACAACAGGTCCCGAAATATGGAATGATTTAGACGGCAATGTAGATATATTTGTTGCAGGCGTAGGCACAGGCGGTACAATTACAGGTGTAGGTGAATATCTTAAAGAAAAAAATCCCACTGTCAAAATTGTTGCCGTTGAGCCCAAAAGCTCTCCCGTACTTTCCGAAGGTCACGGCGGCGCTCACAAAATACAGGGTATAGGTGCAGGCTTTGTTCCTAAAGTACTTAACACAAAAATATATGATGAAATAATTGCCGTTGAAAACGAAGACGCTTTTAAAACAGGAAAAGAATTTGCAAGATCCGAAGGCATTATTGTAGGCATATCTTCAGGGGCAGCTTTATGGGCAGCAGCTAAGCTTGCAAAAGATGAAGAGAACAAAGGTAAAAACATAGTAGTTCTTCTTCCCGACACAGGTGACAGATATTTATCAACTCCATTGTTTGCAGATTAATTAAAATTTACAGAGAAAGAACGAGGTAACATAAAATGAGTAAAAAAACAAGAAATGAAAGAAATTTTAAATTTGAAACCTTACAGCTTCACGTTGGACAGGAAACACCCGATCCGGTAACAGATGCCAGAGCAGTACCTATTTATCAAACTTCATCTTACGTATTTAGAAACTGCGACCACGCAGCAGCAAGATTCGGTCTTGCAGACGCAGGCAATATTTACGGCAGACTTACAAATCCCACAGAAGATGTATTTGAAAAGAGGATCGCAGCCCTTGAAGGCGGTGTTGCAGCTCTTGCTGTTGCTTCAGGAGCAGCAGCAATTACATATACTTTTGAAAATCTTGCACAAAGCGGCGATCATATTGTATCTGCTAAGAATATTTACGGCGGCACTTACAATTTACTTGCCCACACACTCCCTCAATACGGTATAAGCACTACATTTGTGGATATTTTTGATTATGACTCAGTTGAAGACGCAATAAAAGAAAACACTAAGGCTGTATTTATCGAAACCTTAGGCAATCCAAATTCCGATGTTGTGGATATTGAAAAAATTGCGGAAATTGCTCATAAGCACAAAATCCCTCTTGTTGTGGATTCAACCTTTGCCACACCTTATCTTGTAAGACCTATTGAATACGGTGCTGATATTGTTGTACATTCAGCTACTAAATTTATAGGCGGTCACGGCACAACAATAGGCGGTGTTATTGTAGACAGCGGAAAATTTGACTGGGAGGCATCAGGCAAGTTTGCTTCATTGACAGAGCCAAACCCAAGCTATCACGGCATCAGCTTTACAAAGGCAGTGGGAGCAGCTGCTTTTGTTACAAAAATAAGAGCTATTCTTTTAAGAGATACGGGAGCTACAATTTCTCCTTTCCACGCATTTTTATTCCTTCAGGGACTTGAAACACTTTCATTAAGAGTTGAAAGACACGTTTCAAATGCTCTTAAGGTTGTGGAATATCTTAAAAATCATCCTCAAGTAGAGGCTGTTCATCATCCTTCAGTAACAGAGGATCCCGAACAAAAGAAACTTTATGCTAAATATTTCCCTAACGGAGGCGGTTCAATTTTTACATTTGAAATTAAAGGTGACGCTCAGAAGGCTAAGGACTTTATTGACAATCTTGAACTTTTCTCACTCCTTGCAAATGTTGCAGATGTTAAATCACTTGTTATTCATCCTGCAACAACAACTCACAGCCAGTGCACAGAGGAAGAGCTTCTTGATCAGGGAATAAAGCCAAATACAATAAGACTTTCAATCGGTACTGAAAATATAGACGATATTATAGAAGATCTTGATGAGGCTTTTAAGGCTGTAAAATAATTTAATACAACAAATATGTTTAAGGCGGAATTTAAAAATTTCCGCCTTTTTTAATTAAAGTGCTTTTTTTATATTTGCATAAAACTTGATTATTTAAAGTGATTGTTGTATAATGAACATATTAATTGAAGAAAAATGTTAATTTATATAATGTGAGGATTTACAATGGACTTTATTAAAAGTAAAGACTTAAAGTATGAATATACCAGATTTAATGATGAAACAAATAAAAAAGAATCCATAGAAGCCTTAAAAGGCGTAGATATAACGATCAAAAAAGGTGAGTTTGTATCCCTGCTTGGGCGCAACGGTTCAGGCAAATCCACATTTGCCAAACTTGTAAACGGTCTTAATATGCTTACGGGCGGAACTCTTTTTGTTAAAGGCTATGATGCCTCAAAGGAAGAAAATATATGGGATATAAGAAAAAGTGTAGGTATGGTTTTCCAAAATCCCGATAATCAGATAATCGCAACCGTTGTTGAAGAAGATGTTGCTTTTGGTCCCGAAAATATAGGTATGCCCCCAAAAGAGATCATTAAAAACGTAGACACGGCTTTAAGAGCAGTAAGTATGGAGGAATTTAGAAAGGCGGCTCCCGCATATCTTTCAGGCGGTCAAAAACAGAGAGTGGCAATAGCCGGAATACTTGCTATGAAGCCCGAATGTATTATTCTTGATGAACCTACTGCTATGCTTGATCCTTTAGGCAGAAAAGAAGTAATGGAAACAATAACAAGGCTTAACAAAGAGGAAGGCATAACTATTGTGCTCATTACTCACTATATGGAGGAGGCGGCTCTTTCCGAAAGAATAATTGTAATAAACGACGGTGAAGTTGCGGCTATGGGAACGCCAAGAGAAATATTTAAAAATGTTGATAATATGAAAAAGCTCTATCTTGACGTACCACAGGTTACAGAGCTTTCTCACTTAATACACAATGAAATAAAAGATTTTCCAAATGATGTACTGACAATAGATGAATTTGTGGAAAAAGCCTCAGAAAAAGGCTTTAACAAAGACTTTATTTATAACAAAAAGGAAATTATTAATGTAATTCACAGTGAACCAATACTTGAAGTAAAAAATCTAACTCATATTTACGGTGAGGAAACAGCCTTTGAAAAGGTCGCCCTAAAAAATGTAAATTTAACAATAAACAAAGGTGAATTTATAGGACTTATAGGTCATACAGGTTCAGGCAAATCCACTCTTATTCAGCACCTTAACGGACTTGTTAAAGGCAATGAAGGCAGCGTATATTTTAAAGGCGAGGATATAAATTCCGAC
>JAUNPM010000091.1 GCA_030536675.1 Clostridia bacterium
AAATGTCTGATGAGGAGCTTTGCAGAGAGGCAAACAAGTGGGAGTTAAGCCACGGCGGTATTTCGGGAAGAACCGCACAGCAGTTTATAAACTACATACTTGGTTTGGAGGAGTAAGCATATAAAATGAATACATTTGAAACCAATGACTGGCTCGTCCTTAACAATATTATTTACAAAATATATACAACGGAGGATTTTGACCTAATGAGGCAGAGCTTTATTGAACAAATAAAGCTTATGCTTGATTTTGACAGTGCGGATTTTTTCCTTGCTGACAAAAACAACAACTATGCTTTGTTTAAGCCTGTGGTTTACAAGTGCAGCAAGCATTTTTGCCTTGACTATGACAAGCAGGATTACAGCGGTGCTATGATGAGAAGCGGCAAAAGTATGGTTTACAGAGAAACGGATATTATATCCGATGAGCACAGAGTAAATACCGACTATTACAAAAATGTCTATGTACCTAACGGCTGGCACTATTCACTGCAAATGGTGCTTGCCTACAACGGTGAATTTATGGGTGTGCTCACATTATACAGGACTATAGGCAAGGATAATTTTAAGTATGACGATATTTTTCTTATGGATATGCTTAAGGAGCATTTAGCTTACAGGCTTTATAAGGAAAGAGGAGAAACAGAAAAAAGCGGCGGAAAAATATTTATTGATGAGGCGGCGGAAAAATTTTCTTTAACAAAAAGGGAAACCGAAATACTTAAAATGCTTTTTGAAGGATATGAAAACGATGAAATAAGCAAAATGCTTGTTATTACGGTAAATACACTTAAAAAGCATATACTTAATATTTATAAAAAAATGGGAATAAATAACAGAGTGCAGATATTTAAATTGTTAAAGGAAAGGAAATAATACAAATAATATAAAAATACGGTATTCCTCCTTTGCTTTGAAGAATACCGTATTTTAAATTTTGTGTGTACTTTTTAGATAATTAAAAATTTAATTATCTGATGAAGTTATTTTACCTGTGCTTGTATCAATTCTGTAATAGGCTGAAACAGCTTGGGGACCCATATCGATACCGTCTTTAACATAATTTCCTGTTGCGGTAACTGCATAAGTTTTACCGTTATCTGTTAAATCGGCATTTACGGAGCTTATTTGAAAGCTGTCCTCTTTAACATTATTTGCAAGAGTATCTGTATATTCAGCTTTATTAATATAATATCCGTCATTATTTTGCTTAACGTCAATTACAGCTTTGAAGTCAACTTTCACAGGTGACAGTGTTTTATTTGTGTGGGAATATTCCTTTGCAGCTTCGGTTTGAGCTGTTACTTGTGTTTTGTTATTGTTTGTGCCGTTAATTAAATCAGTTGTTTTGTAAACAATTAGTGATAAAACAAATATGGCACATATGCTTATTAAAGTTTTTTTCATTTTATGTCACTCCTTTATATATAAAATTTAATTATCATACAAAATGAAATTAATATTTAAAATCTATGTTTAGTATACATATAAAAATATCAAATGTCAAGGTATATTAAAAAAATTAAACAGTTATGAAGATTATTTAATTTTATTGACGGTTTAAATTGTATTGACTATAATAAAAGTAATGAAGCTTATGAAAAAAGTATAAATTATTTTTTTAATAAAAGAAGCTGTAATATTGGATTTGGAGGTGTTTTATGGTCAAAAGATTTTTATTAACGGGCATTTTTGTTTTTTTGCTTTCAAGTGCCGTTTGGGCTGATACCACAGTAAGATACAGAGCCAAAAGCGAGAATCAGGGAAGCAGTGTATATTTTGACTGCTTCAGTGTAGAGGATACATATTATTTTTCCGTAAGAGATATTGCGCTTTTATTAAATAATACGGAGCACAGCTTTTCATTAAGCACAGACAGCGACGGAGCAGTGTTAATAGAAAAAAAACAAAGCTACAGTGAAACGGGCACAGAGTTTAACAGCAGCATAGGCAAAAAAAAGCGTAAATACGACACGAGTGTTTTCAATGTGAAATGCGGTGATGTTTTATATTCACTTAATTCTTATTATATAAACAACAGAAATTACGTTAAGCTGAGAGATATTTGCAATATTATAGATATAAACACTCAATGGAACAGTGAAAATAAAACAATTGAGCTGTGGTATTACAATGATGAGGGCGAAAAAATTACGGCGGCTGAAATTGCAGTGCTCCCTGCCGTAATAGTGGACAAGTCAAAGCCAATGGTGGCACTTACATTTGATGACGGACCGTCGGCAAATACAAAAAGAATACTGGATACACTTGAAAAATACAACGGAGTTGCCACATTTTTTGTTACGGGAAATAATGCGTCAAAATACACTGATATTCTTAAAAGAATAACAGATGAAGAAAGCCAGATAGGCAATCACACCTATGACCATTTAAGGCTTACTAAGCTGTCAAGTGAGGGAATAAGGTCACAGGTAAACCGTATTCAGGAAATAGTTTACAGTGCTACGGGAGTTTATCCCACTGTTTTAAGACCTCCTTACGGTGAATACAACAGCTTTGTTAAATCAAATGTAAGCATAAAAATGCTTAATTGGAATGTGGACACCCTTGACTGGAAAACAAGAAATGCTGAAAGCACATACAACGAGGTTATGAATACATTGGCAGACGGAAATGTTATTTTAATGCACGATCTGTATAGTCAAACTGCCGACGCCGTTGAAAAAATAGTGCCTACAATTGTTGAAAAGGGGTATCAGCTTGTAACGGTGGATCAGCTTTTTTATGCAAAGGATAATGTTAAGGGCAGAATAAAATAAAAGTAATAGTACAAGCTCATATGAAGTATATATAATGTGGGTGAGTTTATGCTTTCAAACATTATTGTGGGTTTAATTGTACTTGTGATGCTGGGCTTTGCTGTGAGAAGCTATTTAAGAGGAAAGAAAAAGGGTGGCTGCGGCTGTATGTGCCAAGGTCGCTGTGAAAGCTGCTCTTTAAAGGAAGAAAATAAAAATTAATTAAATGCTCCTTTTTGCTTATAATTTTTGCTTATAAGCGGAAAGGGGCATTTTGCTTAAGGAAAAGTATTTTAAAAATTAGTTGTAACTATTGACATTACAAGATAGCTGTGTTACAATAATTGTAATGATAGATATTACAACGAAAGGGGCGGTTTATATGAATACCTTAAAATATTTAAAAATGCTTAAAAATGAAATACATTCAACTGTAATGGCAACATTGGACGAAAAGGGACTTCCCGTAACAAGGGTGGTCGATATTATGCTTGCAGATGAAAAGGGTATTTATTTTATTACGGCTAAGGGCAAGGAATTTTACAGACAGCTTAATGAAAATAATTTCATTGCCTTAAGCGGTGTCACAGAGGGTGAAAGCTCAATAAATAAAAAAGCAATTTCTATAAGAGGAAGGGTTGAATGTATAGGAAGTCAAAGACTTGATGAGGTCTTTAGTGAAAACAAATATATGGCTGAAATTTACAAAAGTGAAGAAAGCAGAAGTGCTCTTGAAGTATTCAGGCTCTATGAGGGAGAGGGAGAATTTTTTGACCTGTCTTCAAAGCCTATTTTCAGAGAGAGCTTTGTTATAGGCAAAGGGCAAATCAAAGAACACAATACATACAGCATAAATAATAATTGTGTGGGCTGTAGTATGTGTGTGCCTAAATGTCCTCAGAGCTGTATTGACACTGGCTCATTGCCATACAAAATAAAAAGTGAAAATTGCCTTCACTGCGGAAACTGTTATGAAGTATGTAAATTTAATGCTGTTGAAAGGCTGTGATGAAATGAATACAAATGAAGAAAGACTTGATTACCTTATATGTAAATTTAAGGAAAATACTGTATACAGAGATATTAATGTTCCCGAAAATTATAATGACAAAAGAAGGCTCTTAAGATCCCTTATGAATGTAAGAATGCCTGCGCCTATGGATAAAGAGGTCATAAGGGTCCAGGACGAATTTTTGAAAAAAGAAGCTGAAGAAAAGGGCATTGTAAAATTAAGTGAAATAAAAACAATAGGAAAAGAGGGCGGAAAGGGCAAATACAGCAATATATTTTCAATATGGCAGGGAGATATAACAAGGCTTGAAATTGACGCAATTGTAAATGCCGCAAATTCCGCTATGCTGGGGTGCTTTATTCCCTGTCACGGCTGTATTGACAATGCCATACACAGCAGTGCGGGCATAGAATTGAGAAATGAATGTAACAAAATAATGAATGAAAAAAGAAAATTATACGGTAAGGATTATGAAGAGGAAACGGGGAAAGCAATTATTACAAGGGGCTATAATCTGCCGTGCAGATATGTTATACATACTGTTGGGCCAATTGTAAGAGGAGGCTTAAACAAAAGGCTGTGCAGTGAACTTGAAGGCTGCTATAAAAGCGTGTTGAAATGTGCAGCGGAAAATAATGTTAAGAGTATTGCTTTCTGCTGCATATCAACAGGAGAATTTCATTTTCCGAATAAAAAGGCGGCTGAAATTGCCGTAAATACTGTAAGAGATTTTTTGGATAGTAATGATTTTGAGTTTGAGAGAATAATTTTTAATGTGTTTAAGGACGAGGACAGAAAAATATACGAAAATATATTTCAGCTTTAAAATATTTAAAAGAAAAAGCCGCTATTCAAGTTCGATGAATAGTGGCTCAGACTGTAGATAAATCTATTTTAATAAAAAATTTGAATAATTTTAACATACAACTTGCAATTAGCGTCGCAGACTTTAATCCGCAGGTCGAGCTTTGCCCGACCGAGGACAGGAACTTTTCTGTGAACAAGCTGTTTTAACAGCTTGTTTGCGGAAAACTTGGTAGTTCCTTCCTAAGATAAATGAAAGAAATGCTTGCATTTCTTTCAAGGCTGTCGACTTTTTCGACAGCCAGAGCCGCTATTCAAGTTCAATGAATATCGGCTTTAATTTATGCTATGCGCCTAATGGCTTTATAACCTTTTTATACATATATCTAAATGAGAATATGCAAAGTGTAAATGAAACGGTTTCAGCCATAAGGAAAGCAAACCATACGTTGCTGACCTGCTGAGTAAGTGAAAGCAGGAAAGCGGAGGGCACAAGAACAACAAGCTGTCTTAAAATTGAAACAAGCATTGAAAGTATGCCGTTGCCCATTGCCTGAAATGCTGAAAGGCTTATAATACAAAAGCTGGTAACAGGGAAGCTTATGCTTATTGTTCTTAAAGCGGGAACACCCATTGTTAAAAGGTGGTCTAAATTGCTTTCGTTAGCAAAGAGCATAATGAGCTTGTCGGGCAATGTCTGGAATATTATTGTGCCTATAAGGAGAAGTCCGAAAGCATAGCAGACTGCAAGCTTGATAGTTTTTACAAGGCGGTCACGCTTTGCCGCACCTATGCAGAAAGCCACAATAGGCACCATACCGTTGTTAAGACCGAAAACAGGCATAAATACAAAGCTCTGAAGTTTAAAGTAAATACCGAAAACTGTTATTGCTGTATCTCTTGCAGACGTAAGGTCAAGAGCAGTGTCTACAATGTTCATATGAGAGAATATTGTGTTTACACCCAAGACCATAATTGAAGCCACTGACTGCATAAGTATTGAGGGAACACCTATATAAAAAATTCTGCCTATAACACCTATATCAGGTCTGAATTTCTTAAAGTGCTTTAGCTGTATTTCCTTATTGACCTTTAGGTTTAAGAAAATTGCAAGAAGTCCTGCGGCACACTGTCCGATTACGGTAGCCAATGCCGCACCTGCCATACCCATTTGAGGAGCGCCAAGTAAGCCGAATATTAAAATAGGGTCTAAAATAATATTTATGACCGCACCTGTCATTTGAGTGAACATTGAATATATTGTTTTGCCTGTTGACTGGAGCATTCTTTCAAAGCAAAACTGTGCGAACATACCAAGACTGCAGCAGCAGACTATCTGTAAATAAACTGTGCCTGCCTCTGCTATTTCCTCGGAGCTTGCCTGTGAATACATAAAGGGCTTTGCGGCAAGCAAGCCTACAAAAAGAAAAATAACATAGCATAATGCATATATTGTTACGCCGTTAAATGCCGTTTGGTTTACCCCCTCCTGATTTTTTGCGCCTAAGTTGCGGGATAAAAGGGCATTCATACCTACACCTATGCCCGAACCGCAGGCTATCATAAGGGTCTGTATTGGAAAGACAAGTGAAATGGCAGTCATACAAGCCGCACTGTATTTTGCAACAAATATGCTGTCCACAATATTGTAAAGAGCCTGAACAAGCATAGATATCATCATTGGGACCGCCATAGAAAGAAGCAGTTTGTTTACGGGCATTGTTCCCATTTTGTTTTCTTTTAATGTTGATTCCATTATTTTTTTCCTCCTAAATTTTATCTGCAGCATTTGAAAGTTTATATAAAACGCTGTAAAAAGTTTCAAGCTCCTTATCCGTAACATCGGCAAGGAGAGTTTGTTCAAAATTTTTCATAATCTGAACATTATCTTCTACCATTTTTTCGCCTGCATTTGTAAGGGAGATCTTTTTTAATCTTGCATCCTTCAGCACTGATTCACGCTGTATAAGTCCTTTACTTTCAAGGTGGGTGAGAA